>DATDGA010000075.1:0-4816 GCA_036522335.1 Burkholderiales bacterium | reverse complement strand
CTGCATCGCGGTGTGCACCCCAATCGAGGCGTTGGTGGCGCCCGGCCCGCGCGTGACGAAGCAGATGCCAGGCTTGCCCGTGACCTTGGCCCAGGCCTCGGCCATGTAAGCGGCGCCGCCGTCCTGGCGCGCGACGATCAGCCGTATCGAATCGCGCTCGTCGTACAAGGCGTCGAGCACCGCGAGATAGCTTTCGCCGGGGACGCAGAACGCCGTATCGACGCCGTGGATCTTGAGCGCGTCGACGAGGATCTGTGCCGCGGTTCTGGGCGTACCTGTAGCTGCCATGCTGTAGCGACTGACCGAAAGGCTGCCACTATACCGCAGCGACAGGCGCAGGCCGACGAGTGTGTGTCGGGAAACCTGATGGAATGTCGGGAATCCCCTTGGACGGGTGTGTGTTGCCACCGAGGCGCGTAAGGGCTATACAGACGGTGGAAGGAACATCGGCGGCCGTTGCTGAGCGGCAAGATACAGGTTGCCGACGATGTGAAGCGGCTTCGATGCGCCTTGCGTGCGAGCGTAGACACGTGTTTCGCCTCTAAGCTGCTGCACCTTGATGAGGAGGGTGAGGCATGTCCGCAATGCCTTTCAGTCCGACGATTCCCGTCGACGCTTCCGGCGACGCGCAGATAGTGTCTTCGCGCGCGAGTTCGCGATGAAACGCGTGCCGCTGTCCGCAGCTACGGGAGCGTTGCTCGTACTCCTCGGCGGCACGGTGATGCTCGGCTGGTGGTTGCAACTGCCGCTTCTGGTGCGCGGGCTACCCGGGTACGCGACGATGCCGTTCAACGCAGCATTGTCTTTTGTTCTTGCGGGTGGCGCGCTGCTGATGCCGCTTTCAGATGCAGCCCGGCGCTGGCGCGTCGCGACAGTCGTCGGCGGCGCGCTCGCCGTCATCGCGACGTTGGTGCTCGCCGAGCACCTCTTGCAGACGGACCTCCGCATCGATTGGGCCCCGCTGCATGCCTGGCTGCACGACCCGAATCGGACGCCCGGCCGGATGTCGGCCGGCACCGCATGTGGATTCCTGATGAGCGGAGCGGTGCTGATCCTCGCGACACGCGTGCGCCGCCCGAGGATGGGCACCGCGGTCCGGCTGCTCACGCTGGGAGTCGGGGCCATCGGCGTGCTCGGGCTGGCGGGCTATCTCGTGAGCGCTCCATTGCTATTCCCCGATTACCTTTTCGCCGGCATGGCGGTGCACACTGCGGCCGGGCTGCTCGTTCTCGCGGTCGGCCTGCAGTCCGCCTGGAGGCGGTTCGAGTGGGCCCGGGTACCGCTGTTTGCGAGGGACGACGACCGCATCACGTTCGTCGGCGCGACGATTCTGGTGGCGATCGCGCTGGCAGCCGGGATCGCGAGCTTCGCCATCCTTCAGGGCCGTGTGCAAACCCTGGTCGGCGACAACGTCTACGCGTCGCTGACGCGCCGCGTCGAGATGTTTCGGGCCTTGATCGAGCTGCGCGAAATCAATGCCCGGATCGCCGCCACCCGGCCTGCGGTGATCCGCAATCTGCGCGTCATCCACGCCGGCCACGGCGGCCACTTGGACCTTGCAAACGTGAAAGCGGTCGTCGAAAGCTTCCTCAAGCAAGGCTTCAGCGCGATTGCCTATCGCGACGTCAACGGCAAGGTCATCGCAAGCGGGGGCGCATTTGTGCCTGACCCACTGATGTCGGTGACGCTCGCAACACCCGACAAGCCGGAGCTGCTGTGGGACCACGGTTTTCTGTTGCGCCACCGCATCCCGCTGCGAGACTCCGCCGGGCAAGTCGGCACGGTGCTCGCCGAACAGCCGCTCCCCGTGCTGACGCGCCTCGCGGAGAACGTGCTCGGGATCGGCGCAACCGGGGATATGGGCTTGTGCGTCCGGCGCGAAGAACAACTGCAGTGCTTTCCCCAGCGGCTCAACCCCCGGATGTTCTTCACCCCGCTGGTGAACGTTACCGGCGAAATCCTACCGGCGACGCGCGCCCTGCGCGGCGAGACCGGCGTCATCATCACCCGGGACTACCGGGCGCAGAACGTGGTCGCCGCCTACGGCCCGGTAGGCGATTGGGGCCTGGGGATGGTGGTCAAGATCGACGCGGCCGAGATATTTCAACCGATCCGCGAGCAGCTGCAGATCGTCGTTGGCCTATTGCTTTTCCTGGTCGCGGTTGGGACTCTGCTGCTGCGCTCGCAGGTCAGGCCACTCGCGACCAAACTGGTCGACGCCGAGACGCAGGCGCGTTCGCGGACGGCGGAACTGGAAGCCGCCAACAAGGAACTCGAGGCGTTTTCCTATTCCGTTTCGCACGATCTGCGTGCTCCGCTGCGTCACATCGACGGTTTCGCCGAAATGATGGCGGAGGAGTGCGATTCGGTCTTGAATGTAGACGGCCGACGTTACCTCGGGGTAATTTCAGAGTCGGTGAAGCATATGGGCAAACTGATAGACGACCTGCTGGCGTTTTCGAGAATGGGTCGCGTCGAGATGCGCCAGACCCGGGTCAGCATGGCCGCACTGGTGAAGCAAGTGGTGCAAGAACTGGCTGGCGACACTAACGGCCGCAATATCGAATGGGAGATCCGTCCCTTGCCCGATGTGCGGGGGGATCTTTCGATGCTGAAGCAAGTCTGGGCCAATTTAATCTCAAATTCGATCAAATACACCCGTCCGCGCGATTTGGCGAAGATCGAAATCGGGTGCAGCAAAAACAATGGCGAATTGGAATTTCACCTGAAGGACAATGGAGCGGGCTTCGACATGAAATACGCCGAGAAACTGTTCGGAGTGTTTCAGCGGCTGCATCGGGCGGAAGAATTCGAGGGCACGGGCGTGGGCCTCGCCAGTGTAAGCCGGATCGTCGCTCGTCATGGAGGTCGAACTTGGGCTCAGGCGAAAGTCGATGAAGGGGCCATTTTCTATTTCACGCTTCCTGATCCCGAAAGGAATCGCCCATGACACAGCTAAGACCGATTCTTCTCGCTGAAGACAATTTGAACGACATTGAATTGGTCCTTGCCGCTTTGAAGAAAAACAATCTCGCCAATGAAATCGTCGTCACCCGCGATGGCGCTGAGGCGCTGGATTACCTTTACCGTAGGGGGCAATTCCGGTCCCGGGAGGATGGGCTTCCGATCGCGATGCTTCTCGATTTGAAAATGCCCAAGGTGGACGGGCTGGAAGTGCTGAAGCAGATAAAAGCGGATGACGCGCTCAAAGTCATACCGGTAGTGATGTTGACCTCGTCGCGCGAGGAAGCGGACCTGGTGAAAAGCTATCAACTTGGGGTCAACGCCTATGTAGTCAAACCAGTCGGTTTTCAGCAATTTGTCGACGCCATTAAACAGACGGGCATGTTTTGGGCCGTTATCAACGAACCGCCTCCCCAGAAAATGAGTTGAGGCGATCGAATCCGAGCAACATGACCGAGCCAATCAAGATTCTGCTTGTCGAGGATGTCGGACTCGACGCCGAGCTGGTGCTGCGTGAGCTAAAGGCCTCGGGACTCGTCTGTCAAAGCCGCAGAGTGCAGACCGAATCCGGGTTTCGACGCGAGCTGATGGAGTTCCGCCCCGATGCTGTCGTTTCGGATTTTTCGATGCCGCGCTTCAGCGGGCGGGAAGCGCTCAAGATTGCGCGCGAATCGGACGTCGACATTCCTTTCATCTTCGTGTCCGGGACGATCGGCGAGGGCGTCGCAGTCGAAGCGATGAAGGCCGGCGCCAACGACTACGTCATGAAAATGAATCTCTCGCGCCTTGGCCCTGCGATCCAGCGCGAGTTACGCGAGGCCGAAGGGCGGCGGAGACAAAAACTCGCAGAGGCGGCTTTGCGCGAGAGCGAGGTCAAATACCGCGATCTCATCGGACAGGCGTCGGATGGAATCTTTATCACAGACAGGGAAGGCAACTTCCTCCTCGTCAACCCCAGCTATTGTGAAATACTGGGGTACAGCGAAGAAGAGCTGCTCGCGCTGAACGTCGCAGACACTTATCCCGAAGGAGAGCGGGCCAGTCTGGAAAAGCGCCTTGCTGATCTTCCCGAAGTCAAAACCAGGTTGTTCGAGCGGGTGATACGGCGCAAGGATGGCGCCTGCTTTCCGGTCGAGATCAGCATCAGATTTCTCGCGAACGGCACGCACCAGGGCATCGCGCGCGACATTACCGAGCGGAAGGAAGCCCAGCAGGCGCTGGCCTTGAGCGAGGCGGGGTTGCGCCGCGCTCAGCTGATGGCGAAGCTTGCGCAGGTGATCACCGGGCCGGACGGGTCGTTCGAAACTTGGTCCGAAACACTACCGAAGCTAGTTGGGATGGAACCCTCTCAGATGCCCCGAAGCACGCGCGAATGGCTCGATCTTCTGCACCCGGCCGACCGCGCAATGTTTCGCGAAAAGGCAATCGAAGCCGGTGTCAAAGGCGCGCGCACGGACGTCGGGTACCGGCTGCGGCGTGCTGATGGCGCCTGGGTCCACGTTCGGCAGGTCATGGAACCGCTCCAGGGCGAAACCGGCCCGGACGGGAGGCAGCGCTGGTTCAATACGATTCAGGACGTCACCGAGCAGAAGCAGGCAGAGGAAAAAATCCGGCGCCTCAATCGAGTCCATGCGGTGCTGAGCGGGATCAATACACTCATCGTGCGCGTGCGCGATCGCCGGGAGCTCTTCGACGAGACCTGCCGCATCGCGGTCGAGGACGGAAACTTCGGCATGGCATGGATCGGCGAGCTCGATCGGACTACGCTCGAGGTCACGCCGGTCGCCTGGAAGGGCATGGACGAAAGCGCGGTGTCCATGAAGGCGAGCGCGCGCGGCGATATTCCGGAAGG
>DATDGA010000074.1:0-4407 GCA_036522335.1 Burkholderiales bacterium | reverse complement strand
ACCTGAACGCCAACGCCAGGGCCTTGTTCATCGATGAAGTGCTGGCCGGGGATGAGTTGAAACTCAAGTTCAACAATCCGGCGACCGACAGCCGCACGCCCGACATCATCGTGCAGCCGCAGTACGGCACCATATACACGGGTTCGGGCAAGAAAAACGCCGAGCACGGCGGCATGAGCTTCGGCGATACCAATGTCGGACTGGTACTCTCCAACCCGCGCTTTCCTCGCAGCGTCGTGAAGACACCCGTGGCCACGTCGCAGGTCGCGCCGACCATCCTGCAGGCCCTCGGCATCGATCCGCAGGCGCTGAACTCGGTGCGAGTCGAGCACACGGAGATCCTGCCCGGCTTCCCGCGTTAGCCTCTAAGACTCCATCGCTCAAGACGGGTGACGGGCTGCTGCGGCAGCCCGTCGCTATTCCTTAAGCCCGGCGTCGCGGTTCATTGGCCTGCGCAGGCGGGCGAAGCCCGCCGAAGCGGGTTAGCTGCAACCGGTGGTTGGGGCACCGCGCTCCTAGAGCTCGTTCCAGGCTTAGCGACTTTGCGAGCACGCGATTTCCTGCAAGAACGCTCGGATGAGTGGGTTCACCTGATCAGGGTTGCTAAACGGTGCCATGTGCCCCACGCCTTCGAGATCAATGGCGCGGGCGCGTGGTAGGGCTCTGATTAGGATGGGCTCCACAGGATAGAAGTTGGTCATACATTCGTTCGCCGCGGCGAGTTCAAGCCGCAGCACGGGCTCCCGAGGGCAGAAGCGGGACTCCGGTCAGGCGCTGCAATTCTTCGAACGCCAGTCCCGGAACGAGCTGGCTCGCCGCGAGACCGCGCGGCGTGACGTCGATCACCGCGAGGTCGGTGTAGATGCGCTTCACCACGCCGATGCCGGTGAGCGGATAGGTGCAGCGCTCGACGATCTTCGACTCGCCGCTCTTCGTGAGATGCTCCATCATCACCCACACGTTCTTCGCGCCGACCGCGAGGTCCATGGCGCCGCCGACCGCGGGAATCGCTCCGGGTTCGCCGGTGCTCCAGTTGGCGAGGTCGCCGGAGACGGAAACCTGGAACGCGCCGAGCACGGCGATGTCCAGATGCCCGCCGCGCATCATCGCGAAGGAATCGGTGTGATGGAAATACGCGCCGCCGGTGAGCAGGGTCACCGGCTCCTTGCTGGCGTTGATGAGGTCCGCGTCTTCCTCGCCCGGCGCGGGCGCGGGGCCCATGCCGAGGATGCCGTTCTCGCTGTGCAGGAAAATCTCGCGGTCGCGTGGCAGATGGTTGGCGACCAGCGTCGGCATGCCGATGCCGAGATTCACGTACGAGCCTTCCGTAATGTCCTGCGCGATGCGCTTGGCGATCTCCTCGCGGGTGAGTTTCGCGTAGCTCATGTCGCCCTTCTCATGCCGCCGCTCGACCTGAAATCCCTCGCGTCACGCCGCCTGCGGGGACCCGGGCCTTTTTCCGCGGCACCTTCACGACTCGCGTCACGAAAATTCCCGGCGTCACGATGCACTCGGGATCGAGCGCGCCGAGCTCGACGATTTCGTACACCTGCGCGATGGTGCATTTCGCCGCGCTCGCCATGGTCGGCCCGAAGTTGCGCGCGCTTTTGCGATAGACGAGGTTGCCCCAGCGATCGCCGCGTTCCGCCTTGACCAGCGCGACGTCGCCGTGCAGCGCGTGTTCGAGCACATGGCCTTTGCCTTCCATCGTCCGCGTTTCCTTGCCTTTCGCGAGATCGGTGCCGTAGCCGGTGGGCGTGTAGAAGGCGCCGATGCCGGCGCCCGCCGCTCGCATGCGCTCGGATAGCGTCCCTTGCGGCACGAGATCGAGCTCGACTTTTCCGGCGCGGTAGAGCGCCTGGAAGTGATGCGAGTCGAGCTGGCGCGGATAGGAGCACACGACCTTGCGCACGCGCCCGGCCTTGAGGAGCGCCGCGATGCCGACCTCGCCGTTTCCGGCGTTGTTGTTGACGATGGTGAGGTCTTTTGCACCTTGCGCGATCAGCGCGTCGATCAGCTCCTCGGGAACGCCGGCGCCGCCGAAACCGCCCACGAGAATGGTCGAGCCGTCGCGCACGTCGGCGAGCGCTGCTGCCAAGGAATCCACGATCTTGTTCAGCATATTCCCTTCCGGCGGGAGGCCGGGGATGCGTGTGCGAACCGTACTGTCGGCGCGCGCCGCTGTCAAATCGGTCGCGCTTAGAAGTCCTCGGGAAACGCGTTCGAATTTGCCGTCGGCCCCAAAGGGCTCATGTCCGCGTGAATGCGTCCATCGTCAGCGCCCGCTGCGGAAACGCCTTGAGCACGGCCTTGTCCGCCGTCACCAGCGGAACCGCAAGCACAGCCGCCAGCACCACGAACTCGCAGTCATACGCGGACAGGCGCGTCTTGTCCGCGATCTCGAACACCGAGGCGCTCGGCACCAGGTGCTCACTGCCCGCGAACGCGCCTTCGGCAGCCTCCATGATGCGGGCGACGTGCGACCCGTTCAGGCTACCGTCGCGCAGGTAGCCCGTCAGAATACTGCGCATTTCCGAGCGCCACAGGATGGGAACGTGCCAGTCCGGGTCTTGGGTTCGCACGCGCTGCGCGAGCGCGGTGAGCGGGCCATTCACCCAGCAGTAGGCGATGACGTTGCTGTCGACGACGATCACGCCCGGCCCTGCCGCTTGTAGCGGCCGACCCGGGCGTGCTCGACCCGCGGCAGCCGCGCCGCGAAAGCTTTCAGCTCCCTCTCTTGCGCTTCGGGATCGACGGTCGGCGCAGCGAAATCGCTTTCCAGCCGCATCAGAATCTCGCTGTTGAGGCTACGGCGGTTTTTCTCCGCGCTTTCCTTGAGCATGGCGTGCAGGTCCTTGGGGATGTTCTTGAGCGTCAGCGTGAGCATGGCTTCTCCTTGGAACCGAAATGGAACCTCGCCAGACTAGCGCTCGCCCGCCCTGCTTGTCAATCGGGCCGCACGCCCCGGAGCCGGCGTGCAGCTTCGCCGCCGTTTCCCCGACTTGCATTTGCGGAACACGTGGCAGGCGCCGCACGCGGCCAGCAGGTAGAATCGCGCTACTCAATCGAGACGCGCGACCCCGTGCAAAAGAGAAAACTCCCCGAAGAACTGCGCAGCCACCGCTGGTACGGCGCCAACGACCGCAAGTCCTTCGACCATCGCTCGCGCAGCGCGCAGATGGGCTACGACAGGAGCGATTACGCCGGCAAGCCGGTGATCGGCATCATCAACACCTGGAGCGACATCAATCCCTGCCACGCGCATTTCCGCACGCGCGCCGAGGAGGTGAAGCGCGGCGTGTGGCAGGCGGGCGGATTTCCGGTGGAGATGCCGGCGATCGCGCTGGCCGAACCGTTCCAGAAGCCGACCACCATGATGTATCGCAATTTCCTCGCGATGGAGACGGAGGAGCTGCTACGCTCCTATCCCGCCGACGGTTGCGTACTCATGGGCGGCTGCGACAAGACAACGCCGGCGCTGGTCATGGGCGCGCTCTCTATGGGACTGCCGACGATCTACATGCCCGCCGGGCCGATGCTGCGCGGCAACTGGCACGGGCAGGTGCTGGGCTCGGGCAGCGACACGCGCAAGTACTGGGCGGAACTGCGCGCCGGCACCATCACCGAGCACGATTGGGAGGAAATCGAGGAAGGCATCGCGCGCTCGTTCGGCCACTGCATGACCATGGGGACGGCATCGACCATGACTTCCGCGACGGAAGCGCTCGGCCTCGCGCTGCCCGGCTCGGCGTCGATCCCGGCAGCCGATTCGCACCACGCCCAGATGGCGACCGCGACCGGCAAGCGCATCGTCGAGATGGTGTGGGAGGACGCCACGCCGAAAAGTCTGCTCACGCCGTCCTCGTTCGACAACGCCGTCACCTGCGTGCTCGCCTGCGGCGGCTCGACCAATGCGGTGATCCATCTCATCGCCATGGCGCGGCGCGCGGGCGTGCCGCTCGACCTGGACCGCTTCGACGCGATCTCGAGAAAGACGCCGGTGATCGCCAACCTGCGCCCCTCGGGCAAATACCTGATGGAGGATTTCTATTACGCCGGCGGCTTGCGCGCACTGCTCGCCTCGATCGGCGATCTCCTCGATCTCAAGGCGAAGACGGTGAGCGGCAAGACGCTGGGCGAAGATCTCGAAGGCGCCAAGATCTACAACGCCGACGTGATCCTCCCGCGCGAGAAGGCGCTCATTCCGTCCGGAGGCCTCGCCGTGCTGCGCGGCAACCTCGCACCCGACGGCGCCATCATCAAGCCCGCCGCCACGGAAGCGCGCCTGCTGCAGCACAAAGGCCGCGCCGTCGTGTTCGAGGACTACAACGACCTTCAGGCGCGCATCGACGATCCGGCGCTCGACGTCGACGCGGACTCGGTGATCGTGCTGCGCAACGCCGGTCC
>DATDGA010000073.1:0-5668 GCA_036522335.1 Burkholderiales bacterium | reverse complement strand
GCCACCACTCGTTTGCCGCCGCCCCGTACCTGCTTGATCGCAAGCTCGAGAGGCAAGTCATCGAACTTTATCGCGGACAGCTTCTGCTGACGCTCCTCGGTGAAATTCTTCTGGGAGCGTGCGTCGATGATCTCGCCTTTGAACACGAAGTTGACCTTCTCGTCGGTATAAAAGATCGTTTCCCCGACCACGACCTCGTAGAGCCCGGCGTAGGACGTCTTGTTCACGCTGTCGATCTTGATCCCGTCGAAACGCGCTTCGACGCCTTTCCTGACCGAAACTTCATCGGCAAGCGCCGTCGCCGCAAGGATCGAAGCGAGAAACAGAACCTGCATCCGTACCTTCATGATGGTTCCCTTGATGGTTCCCTGCGAGTGGAGCCCCCGCCGATCCCGATTGCGCGGCGTGCAAGCAAGGTCTTTATGACCGGATTGGAGTTTGCAAGGTTCAACCCGAGGTTTCGGATCCCGGAGACCACTCGGTGTTTGGAGTCAAACATGCGGAACAGCCCGTCGGTGACCGAGCGCAGGGCCAGTATATCCTCCGCGCGCGCGCGCTCATAACGCCGCAGCAACATGCGGTCTCCCGGATCGGACGCATCGCGGATCAGGTCGGCGAGCGCATGCGCGTCGCCCAGGCCCAGATTCACCCCTTGCCCGGCGAGCGGATGCACCACGTGCGCCGCGTCACCGATGAGGGCGATTCTGCTCTGCGCGATTCGCCCCACCAGCAAGCGGTTGAGCGGGAACGCGGCGGGCGGGGTGATCGGGGTCAGGGTCCCCAAGGCCTCGCCGCCCGCCTCGGCCACGCGCCGGCAAAACGTTGCGGGCGGGAGGGCGAGCAGATCGCGCGCGTACGCTTCCGGCGCGGACCAGACGATCGAGACTCCCCGTTCGGGCAAAGGAAGATAAGCGAGAACCCCGTCGCGGCGAAACCACTGATACGCGACGTTTCGATGCGCGCGGGAGCAGGCGAAGTTGGCGACGACACCGAGTTGCGCGTAGCTTCCACCCTCGGCCTGAATGCCCGCAGTACGCCGCACCCACGAGTCCGCTCCGTCGGCACCGACCACCAGTTTCGCCGACACAACACTGCCATTGTCGAGGCCGATTTCGACGCGGTCTTCGCGTACATTCAAGTACAGCGGCGCCGCTGGACACAGCAGCGAGAGGTTGCGCTGACGTTCCAGACCCTGCCACAAGGCGTGTTGCAGGCGGCTGGACTCGACGCTCGCCGCAAGCTTCTGTATCCCCGACTCGTAAGCGGAGAAGTCGAGATGAGAGTGGCCATCGTCCCCGAACACTCGCATCTCGTAGATCGGCGCGACGCGCTCGGTGTCTATGCGGTCCCAGGCGCCGACGGCGTGGAGAAACGCGAGGCTTGCGGGCGTCAGCGCAAAGACGCGACGGTCCCACTCGGTTCCAGGCAAAGCGGGTGGGTTTCGCTCTATCAACGCGAGCTTCAGACCGCTTTCCGCGAGTGCCGATGCGACGCTCGCGCCGGGGAGCCCGCCACCGGCCACAATGACATCGAAATCCATCGCCAAATTCTACCCGCGAAACCCGGGATCAACCGAGCATTCCTTGACAACTCTTGGATCGGAAAAGGATAATTGCCGGTTTTCCGTGGCGAATTAGCTCAGCTGGTTAGAGCGACGGAATCATAATCCGAAGGTCCGGGGTTCGAGTCCCTGATTCGCCACCATTTCTCTCCTGAGCGGGCGACCATGGCCTCACGCTGCTCTACATACTTTGCGCTCCTGCCGGCGCTCCTTCTGGCCGCGCAGGTCCACGCCCAAGCAAGGCCAAGCCCGATTCCGGAAAACTCCAAGCGAGGCTACATCCGTCACGTGGCGGAGATGGCGGTGACCGTGGACGATAGAGCGATGCAGCTTGCCGCCGGCGCGACCATCCGCAACCAGCGAAACCTGATCATCGTGCCGGTGAACATTCCCCGAGAGGGCGCTTGGGCCGAGTACGTGCTCGACCGCGACGGGCAGATCCTTCGCGTCTGGCTTCTGACGCCCGCGGAGCTCGCGCGGCCAAAGCCTGGCGGGGGCTAGCATGGCCAAGAAGCTCTTCATTCGGACCTTCGGCTGCCAGATGAACGAGTACGACTCGGACAAGATGGCGGCGCTGCTGCGCGAGGCGAAGGATTTCGAAATCACCGATCGAGTGGAAGACGCCGATCTGATCCTGTTCAACACCTGCTCGGTGCGCGAGAGAGCCCAGGAAAAGGTATTTCACGATCTCGGGCGCGTGAAGCACTTGAAGCAGGCCCGGCGCGATCTCCTCATCGGCGTGGGCGGCTGCGTCGCGAGCCAGGAGGGCGCGGCGATCGTGGCGCGCGCGCCCTACGTCGACATTGTCTTTGGTCCGCAGACGCTGCACCGGCTTCCCGAATTGATCGACGCCCGGCAAAGCTCCGGCCGGCCGCAGGTGGACGTCTCCTTCCCCGAGATCGAAAAATTCGACAGCCTTCCGCCGGCGCATGTCCAAGGACCGAGCGCTTTTGTCTCGATCATGGAGGGCTGCAGCAAGTATTGCAGCTTCTGCGTCGTCCCCTACACGCGCGGCGAGGAAGTGTCCCGCCCCTTCGACGACGTGCTCACCGAGATTGCGGATCTCGCCGACCAGGGCGTGAAGGAAGTGACTCTGCTCGGGCAGAACGTCAACGCCTATCGCGGCAGGATGTCGGACGGTGTGATCGCGGATTTTGCTCTGCTGCTCGACTATGTCGCTGAAGTTCCCGGCATCGGGCGCGTCCGCTACACCACTTCGCACCCCAAGGAATTCACCCAGCGCCTTGTCGACGCCCACGCGCGGATCGACAAGCTCGCTCCGCACGTGCACCTCCCGGTGCAGTCCGGCTCCGACCGCGTGCTCGCGGCGATGAAGCGCGGCTACACGGCCCTCGAATACAAGGCAATCGTGCGCAAGCTCCGCTCCGCGAAGCCCGGCATCAGCATCTCTTCGGACTTCATCATCGGTTTTCCCGGGGAAACCGAACGGGATTTCGAGGCGACGCTGAAGCTGGTTGACGAGATCGGCTTCGACGATTCGTTTTCGTTCGTCTATAGCCGGCGCCCCGGCACGCCCGCCGCCGACCTTCCCGACGATACGCCGCAGGCGGAGAAGTCGTCGAGGCTTGCACGGCTGCAGGAGAAAATCGAAAGACACGCAAGCCGGATCAGCGAGCGCAGGATCGGCACGCGCCAGCGTATCTTGGTGGAAGGCCTCTCCCGCCGGCACCCCGGTGAGCTGTCGGGCCGCGCCGGGGACAACCGCACCGTCAACTTTCGCGGCTCCCGGCAACTCGTCGGGCAGTTCGTCGAGGTGACCGTCACCGCTGCGCTGACCCATTCGCTGCGCGGCGAGATCCGCGCTGCGGCTTAGGCTCTTGAAGACCCGACCCCTGGAGCTCGTCCTTACCCCGGTTGACAACCAGCGCCTCGCCAATCTGTGCGGAACGCTGGACGAGAACCTGCGGCAAATCGAGACCGCGCTGGAGGTCAAGATAGCACGCCGCGGCGAGCGATTCACTCTGCGCGGAGCGCAGGCGGCCCATGCGGCCGAGGTCCTGCAGAAATTCTACGGCGAAGCGAAGCGCGGCCTCACCGTAGATGACATCCAGCTCGGCTTGATCGAAGTTCGTGCCCGCGGCGGCGCAAAAGACGACACGACGCTCCTCACCCGGCGGGCCGATCTGCGTGGCCGCACCCCGAGGCAGCGGCAGTACATCCAGAATATCCTCGAATACGACATCACCTTCGCGATCGGGCCTGCGGGCACCGGCAAGACCTATCTCGCTGTGGCGTGCGCCGTGGACGCGCTGGAGCGCGACGCCGTGAAGCGCATCGTGCTGGTGCGGCCGGCAGTCGAGGCGGGCGAACGCCTTGGGTTCCTCCCGGGAGATCTTGCTCAGAAGATCGATCCCTACCTGCGGCCGCTCTACGACGCGCTCTACGACCTCCTCGGCTTCGACAAGACCGGCAAGCTTTTCGAGCGCGGCGCGATCGAACTCGCACCGCTCGCCTATATGCGCGGTCGCACTCTGAACCACTCGTTCGTCATTCTCGATGAGGCGCAGAACACCACCCCCGAGCAAATGAAAATGTTCCTCACGCGTATCGGTTTCGGCTCCAAGGCGGTGGTCACCGGCGATATCACGCAAATCGATCTGGCGCGGGGGCAAAAAAGCGGCATGGTGGCGGTGCAGAAAATCCTGGCCCACGTCCGGGGAATCGCGTTCACCGCGTTCAAAAGCGACGACGTCGTTCGCCATCCCCTGGTGCAGCGGATCGTGGATGCTTACGAGCGCCACAGGAACGAGTAAGCCGCCGAATGCCGGCCCAAGGCTCCTCGGACACGGCTCCGCCAGCGCGACTGCGTCGCCGGCGAAAACCCCGCCTCACCCTCTATCTCCAGATTGTCTCGCGCGCAGTCCACGTTCCAACTTCGGTCCAGGTCCGCCGCTGGGCGCGTGCGGCGCTCAAGGCCTCGGCCGAGGTCACGGTGAGAATCGTCGGAGCGGCCGAAGCGCGGAATCTCAACCGGCGCTATCGCCGCCGCGACTATGCGACCAACGTGCTGAGTTTCCCCTACACTTTGCGGCGCGGCATCGTGCGGGGCGACATCGTTCTCTGCGGCCCCGTGATCGCGCGCGAAGCGCTCGCGCAAGGAAAGACCCTGGACGCGCACTTCGCGCACCTGACCGTGCACGGGCTGCTGCATCTTCAGGGCCACCGGCACGCCGGCCGGCGCGAAGCCGCACGCATGGAAGCCCTGGAAAAGAAGCTTCTCGCGAAACTCGGTTATCCTGATCCTTACGACGCCGGATGAGCGCGCCAAAGGCCACGAGCGCCCGGTGGCGTCAGGACCCCGGCCCAGGCATGGACGACTCGAACAAACCTTCGTTGCTTGAACGGCTTTCCGCGCTGCTGATGCGCGAGCCGGAAGACCGCGAGCAGCTGCTCAAGCTGCTGCACTCGGCCTTCGAGAGAAATCTCCTCGACGGCGACGCCCTGTCGATGATCGAGGGCGCGCTGCAAGTCTCGGAGATACAGGTGCGCGAGATCATGGTGCCGCGCGTTCAGATGGACATGATCGACGTCAACGAAACCCCCGACAAGTTCATCCCGCAAGTGATCGCCACGGCGCACTCGCGCTTCCCGGTGATCGACAAGAACCGCGACGACGTCATCGGCGTGCTGCTCGCGAAGGACCTCCTGCGCTACTACGCGGGTGAGGAAGAGTTCAACGTTCGCGACATGTTGAGACCCGCCGTCTTCGTGCCCGAGTCCAAGCGCCTGAACGTGCTGCTGCGCGAATTCCGTGCGAACCGCAACCATATGGCGATCGTGGTCGACGAGTACGGCGGCGTGGCGGGACTGGTGACCATCGAGGACGTACTCGAACAGATCGTCGGCGAGATCGAGGATGAATACGACTTCGACGATTCCGAAGACAACATCGTGCGCGAGCAAGGCGGCAACTATCGCGTCAAGGCGCAGACCGAAATCGCAGATTTCAACGAGATCCTCGGAACGGAGTTCTCCGACACCGATTTCGACACCGTAGGCGGGCTCGTGCTGCACCGTTTCGGGCGCCTCCCCAAACGCGGCGAGTCGATCACCATAGACGGCCTGCGCGTTCAGGTGCTTCGCGCC
>DATDGA010000072.1:0-2547 GCA_036522335.1 Burkholderiales bacterium | reverse complement strand
ATCTCTGCTCGCCGCGCACGATGTATCGAATCCTCGATGCCGCGCACGAAGTGAAAGAACGGCGTGATCAGGTACGGCGGCCCCACGATGCGGCGCCAGAGCTGCTCGCCACGCGGTCGAACGAAGTCTGGAGCTGGGACATTACGAAGCTGCTCGGCCCGGCCAAGTGGACCTACTTCTACTTGTACGTCATGCTCGACGTCTTCAGCCGCTACGTGGTCGGCTGGATGATGACCCATGGCGAGAGCGCCACGCTCGCCGAGCGGTTCATCCACGAGACGTGCGCGCGGCAGGGCATCGGGCGCGATCACCTCACGATTCACGCCGACCGCGGCCAGGCGATGACCTCGAAGTCCGTGGCGTTCCTGCTGGCCGACCTAGGCGTGACTAAGACGCATTCGCGGCCCCACGTGTCGAACGACAACCCGTACTCGGAGGCCCACTTCAAGACGCTGAAGTACCGCCCGGCCTTCCCAGACCGCTTCGGCTCGCTCCAGGACGCCCGAGTCCACAGCCAGAGCTTCTTCACGTGGTACAACACCGAACATCATCACAGCGGCCTCGGCCTGCTGACGCCCTACGACGTGCACCATGGCTTGGCCGAGCAACGGGTGGCGGCGCGGTCCACCGTGCTGGCCAGGGCGTACGCGGCGCACCCGGAACGGTTCCCCGGCGGGCTCCCCGAGCCGACGGCGTGCCCCACGGAGGTCTGGATCAACCCGCCCCGCACCTCGGAGCGCTCGCACGCATCATCGAGGACCCGGCCATCCGACTTGCCCACGAGGGCGCCTTCGCCTAGCCTGTCGTCGATCTCTGTGCGGTCGTAACGCCTGTGAGAGGCAAGGAGAGGCCGATGCGTCGGGGTGCAAAGACCGCGAAGGCCAAGGTCGAAACCAAGCTGCCCGCCGCCCGCAAGTCGCGGAAGAGCGAGGGCTCCAGGGTTCACGCCCTTGAGAAGCGCCTGGGGGAGGCGCTGAAGCGCGAGGCAGAGGCCCTGGAGCAGCAGACAGCGACGAGCGACATCCTGCGCGTCATCAGCAGCTCCCCGACGGACGTTCAGCCGGTGTTCAATGCCGTGGTCGAGAGCGCCGCCCACCTGTGCGAGTCGTTCGACGCCGCCGTCTGGCGTCGGGACGGTGATCGACTCCTGCTCTGCGCCCACCACGGGCCGATCCCGATGGGTGCCATCGGCGAGTTCTTCCTCCCGCTCGCGGGGAGCGTCGCCGGTCGGGCGGTGGCGGAGGGACGGACCATCCACATCGCCGACATCCAGGCCGACTCGGACGAGTACGCGGCGAGCACAGCTTACTCGCTCCGCATCGGAGTTCGCACGATCCTCACGGTTCCCCTCATGCGGGAGGGCGTCGCGATCGGCGCGATCGCGGCCCTTCGCTCAGTGGTCCAGCTCTACACGCCGCGCCAGGTCGCGCTGCTCGAAACGTTCGCCGACCAGGCCGTGATCGCCATCGAGAACGTACGCCTCTTCAACGAGCTGGAGGGACGCAACCGCGAGGTCACCGAGGCTCATGCGCGGGTGACAGAAACGCTGGAGCAGCAGACGGCGACCAGCGAGATCCTGCAGGTCATCTCGCAGTCACCTACTGAAGTCCAGCCCGTCTTCGAGACTATCGTGCGGAACGCCGTACGGCTCTGCGGCGGCGTGCATGGGGGCGTGTATCGCTTCGACGGGCAGCTCGTCCATGCGGTCGCACATAACGGTTTCACGACTGAGGAGTTGGAGGAGGCGTGGCGGAAGACATGGCCTCGACCGGTGACGGCGGCGAGCGTCGCTTGCCAGGCAATCAGGACCAGGAGCCTTGTGCGAATCGCCGACATTGAAACGGCGCCCGAGCTATCGGATCTCGATCCAGAAGCGCGTGCGAACCTTCGGGCGCGTGGTTCTCGAAGTGTGGTGGCGGTACCGATGCGACGGCAGGACGACGTAATTGGTGCCATCAGCCTTACGCATGGGGAAGTCGACGGGTTCTCCGATGCGCATGTGGAGCTGCTGAAGACCTTCGCCGACCAGGCGGTGATCGCGATCGAGAACGTGCGGCTCTTCACCGAGCTGCAGGAAAAGAACCACGCTCTTACAGAGGCTCATGCTCAAGTTACCGAAGCCCTTGAGCAGCAGACGGCGACCAGCGAGATCCTGCGCGCCATCAGCCGGTCGCAGACCGACGTGCAACCGGTCTTCGACACGATCGTCAGGAGCGCGGTGAGGTTATGCGACGGACTCTTCAGCGCGCTTTATCAGTTCGACGGCGAGCTGATCCATCACGTCGCCCAGCACAACTTCACCCCCGAAGCCCTCGAGGCGGCGCATCGCGTATACCCAGCGCGCCCTATGCGGGCCCTTCTTACAGGTCGGGCGATCCTCGAGCGCGCGCTTGTCCATATACCCGATGTCGAGATCGATCCGGAGCACCAGTATCAAGCACTGTCCCGCGCGATCGGTGTTCGAAGTGGCCTCTGGGTACCCATGCTGCGGGAAGGCGCTCCCATCGGCGTCATCGCGGTGACGCGCGCCGAGCCCGGGCCGTTCTC
>DATDGA010000071.1:0-1629 GCA_036522335.1 Burkholderiales bacterium | reverse complement strand
GCGAAGAGGAACGGCAGATGGACTGGCTGCGCGAGGCGCATCACGCGCAGGTCTTCCGCCTGCTCGCGCAGGACCTCTCGGGCGTGCTCGGCGTCGAGCGGCTCGCCGACGACCTGTCCGATCTCGCCGACGTCATGCTTCAGGTGACGCTGGATCTGTGCTGGAGGCAGCTCAACATCCGCCATCGCGACGAACCGCGCTTTGCGATCGTCGGCTACGGCAAGCTCGGCGGCAAGGAACTGGGCTATGCCTCGGACCTCGATCTCATTTTTCTCTACGAAGATCCCGACGATCGCGCGCCGGAAATCTATGCGCGCCTGGCGCAGCGCCTGAGCCGCTGGCTCACCACCCGCACCGCGGCGGGCGTGCTCTTCGACATCGATCTGCGCCTGCGCCCCGAAGGCGAGAGCGGGCTCTTGGTCAGCTCGATAGACGCCTTCCGCCGCTACCAGCGCGAATCAGCCTGGACCTGGGAGCACCAGGCGCTCACGCGGGCGCGCTTCTGCGCGGGCGAGGCGACCGTGGGCGCCCGGTTCGAGACCGAGCGCAGGTTCGTGCTGCAGATGGCGCGCGACGATAAGAAGCTGCGCAAAGACGTGCTCGCGATGCGCGCGCGCCTCCTCGAAGGCCACCCCAACGCTAGCGGCTTTTTCGACCTGAAGCACGACCGCGGCGGCATGATCGACATCGAATTCGTCGTGCAAATGCTGGTGCTCGCTCATGCCCGCAACCGTCCCGAGCTCACCGCCAACGACGGCAACATCGCGCTCTTGAAACTGGCCGCGCGGCTCGCGTTGATTCCGGCAGATTCCGCCGATGCGGTCGCCGACGCCTATCGCGAATACCGCCGGCTGCAGCACCGGCTGCGCCTGAACGGCGCGAAGTACGCGCGCGTGCCCTCGCAGCAGGTGCAAGCCCACATCGATGCGACGGAGTTGCTGTGGCGGCGGGTACTTGGAAGCGGGTCCGGTCTCGGCAACTGAGGCGTGCGTTGCGGACGACCTAACGCAGCAGCTCCACGACATCCTGCGGAGCGGTGACCATGGCGTCGTGCCCGGTGCGCAGCTCGTGGTAGTCCGCTATGCCTTCCGCTTGCGCCGTCTTCGGCTGTCCGAGCGGCTTGTCGCCGATGCAGTTGATGTAGGTGCGCCGCATGGCCGGCGGCTTCGAACCGAGGCGCACGGCTTCGCGGAAGGTGCGGATCGGATGCGGCGTGAGCTTCGGCAGCACCCAGCGCAGATCCTCCTCGCGCTTCAAGCCGAGGAACTGCGCGCTTGCCGCGGCGATCGGAACGCGCCAACCTTCGCCGCCTGTCTTTGCCTGCTCTTCGAAATGCGTCTTGACCTGGGCAGGCGCGCAGTCGTACAGGCACTGGCCGTCGCGGGGAACAACGGCGTCGAGATAAACCAGGTGCGCGATCCTTTGCGCGGCTCGGTCCGCGGCTGCGGTCACCACGATTCCGCCGTAGCTGTGTCCGACCAGGACGACGTCGGTGAGGTCCTCTGCTTCCAGCACCCCGAGCACATCGGCGATGTGCGTCTCGAGACCGATCTCCCGGGAGGCAAGATGCGAGCGTTCGCCCAGCCCGGTGAGCGTCGGGGTGTAGACCTCGCTCCCGGCCGCCTTCAA
>DATDGA010000070.1:0-5555 GCA_036522335.1 Burkholderiales bacterium | reverse complement strand
ATCGATTCGATCCAGTCGAGCCGGCTTTGCTCTCCTACCATGCCGCGCTGACGCATCTGCTCGTAGTACACGAGGCTTTCGTGGATCTCGCGCTCTTCTTCTGCGACCCTGGAGACCCGCTCCTGGGCCGTCACGCGGCTCTGCCTGCTCGCGTCCGCCTCGGATCTCGCCGCGTCCAGATAATATCCGCTGGTCAGAAGACACGCCGCGCCCAACGCAATCAGCACGATCGCCGCCGCGATCGGCATGCGCAGGCGCCTGAGGTCGTCGCGGACGATATTCACGTGCCCCGCCGCTTGTTTACCACTACCGAGAACTGCGGCACTTCTTCTCTCCTCGCCGCCCCGATGTCGCCGCTCAGGCTTTTTTCCGCGTTGATGTCGAATGGTAACTGGGTGCGAGTCACTTCAGTTCCCGGCCGTTTGCGCAGTGCATCGGTGAATTGTCCGACCAGCGCCGTAACGGCACGGAAGTCAGAGGCCTGTGGCACCACCAGCCTGCCTGAAATCTCGGCGGTCTGGACCTGAAACTCCCCACCGGAAGTCTGTCCCGGCGATACCGGGGCCGGCGGGGCGGGCGATGCCTTGGACGCTTCGCGGCCAGCCGCCGTTTTCACTCCAAACTCCCAATCGATTTTGTCGATCTCGATCTGGGGCAGGCCCGTTACTGCTTCGCTGATCTCGACGAACATCCTGCCGGGCGACGCGCTCTGCCGCAGGAGCGCCCGGTAGTTCTTCGCTATGGCCTTGAGGTTTTCGCTGGGGGTCGGCGTCTTGGGGAAGCGCGTCTGCAGTCGAGCGTACTCCTCGGATGCGCGAGCCTCCTGCATGCGGTTGTTCCGAGCCTGTTCGTTGACTTGACTGATATCCAGAAGTCTTACCGCAGAGAGGAGCAGGCAAGAGCCAAACACCGCCGCCCCGGCGACGAGCAGGCCCACCCGCGCGCGCCACAAGTGGTAGAAACGCCGCAGACCGCCGTCGGCATACTGCTCGCCGGTCGGGTACGTGGCGAGCACGTGCAGAAATAATCCCTCAGCGAGAGTCTCGGCCCGTGCCGCTTTGAGACCCAGGCTGCTCGCCACCTTGTCGAGATCGTGAACGTGGAACTGCAGCCGGCTGGAATTGACACAGGCCGCATCGTAGAGCGCTTTGTTCTCACTCGGCGCAAGAACAAGCACATCGAGGGGGGGCGCCTCTCGCGGCAGTATGCGAGTGTTGACGAGGTACTGCTGAATGCGCAGCGACTCGGCCGCGCAGTCCAAGGCAATGGCCCGGGGGTCGGACAAATCGACGCGGCCGAGTCGGGAGAAGCGGATCCGGCCGTTCTCGACGTAGCTCTGCCGCAATCCGGCCTGCTGCAGGCTCACCATCAGGTACCGGGCACCTTTGAAGCCCAGACGCTTGCCCACTTGGGCCGCGATGAGGGCTACCGAGAATAGACCGACAACGCGAGCGTCATTCGAGCGCAAGGCATCGAGCCAGGGCTGGAATTGATGCGTGTTGGTAAACGACATGTAAAGAATCCGTTCCTCGCGTCGCCCCGCGTGGGTCTCCGAACCGAGCGAGAGCGGGAGGGCGAGCGACGCGTCGCGGTAGCGCTGGGCGAGCTTGCGCGCAAGCAGCGCGCGCCGGTCCGAGCCGCGCACGTACGGGATGTTTTCCTGAAAGAAGTCTTCCTCGACCACGTCGGCGAGCACGTGGAACAAGCTCCCAGAGGTGCCGGAGACGTACCTGGAGAATTCGGCGAGGCCTTCTGCGTTCATCGGGAAAACGGCTTCCCTCAGCAGGCGGCCCTTGTTCCACAGATAGGCGGCAATCCCCTGGGAGGTAAAGTAACAGAGACGTTTGCTCGGCACGGCTTCTACACCTTGATCTTGGTGATGACGTCGTAAATCGGCCCGAGAACAGAGAGCATCACCCAGCCGAGTATGGCGCCGAGGACTACCGTGAGAGCCGGCTCGATAAGGACCTGGATCTTGGCGATCGATTCGCGCACTTCCCGGCTGTAGAAATAGGACACGTTCAGAAGCGCGGTATCGAGCGCACCGGTCGACTCGCCCACTCGGAGCATTCTCACGACGAGCGGGGGAAAGAGCCCGACCTCCTGGAACGCCGTGGTGACGTTCTTGCCCTCGCCGATCTGCTGCCCCGCGAGTTTCAAGCCTTGTTGGATGACCACATTGCCGGCAGTCTCCTCGGAGCTGCGGATCGCATCCAGGATGGTGATGCCCGACGAGTACATGAGAGCGAAAACGCTGGCGAAGCGGGACAGAATGATCTTGCGCATGATGTCGCCTGCCACCGGAAGCGAAAGCTTAAAGCGATCGAGCTGGTAACGGACCGAGGGGTTCGCCTGGGCCGCCGCCCTGATGCCGAAGTACAGGACGAACGGAGCGGCCAGGATTGCCCACCAGTAGCCGACGAAAAACGCGGAGACTTCGATCAGGATGCGCGTCTGCAGAGGAATCTGCTGCCCCATATTCTTGATAAAGCCGACCATCTGCGGCACGAGGTAGATCATCAGGAAGAGAGTCACCATCACCACGATCGACCCCACGAACGCCGGGTACATGATGAGCTTTTTCATGTGCTCGGCCAGCTCGTCTTCCCACTTCAGGTTCTCCACCAGGCTTCTCAGCACTTCGGGGAGCTTTCCGGTATCTTCCCCGGCGCGTATCAGGCTCGTAAAAACCGTACTGAAAATCTGCGGATATTGAGCGAGAGACTGCGACAAGCGCTGCCCGCCCTGGATGCTTTCGAGAACGCCGGAGATCACTTCGCGGAATCGGGCATTTTCGATGCTGTCGCGCAGATCGATCAGCGATTCAACGAGCGGCACCCCGGCACCAACGAGCTGTTCCATGTGGAAGCAGAAGTTGATGAGCTCCGAGCGCCTGATTGCGCCCATGCGAAGCAAACTTCCCCCGCGGCTGGTGGGTCCGCCGCGCACCAGATCGAGCCCCATGCGCTTCAAGCGCAACTCGAGGTCGACCAGATTCACCGCCTCGATCTGGCCCAGAATGGCCTTGCCTCGGGTATCTATGGCCTTGTAGGTGAAGAGTGCCATACCTGTACTCGCTCGCCCCCGTTCCCGGCCGGCCGAGATTACATCCGGTCGGTGAGGTCGACCACGCGCATCAGCTCATCGAGCGCGGTCGACCCGTCGAGAACCCGGCGAGCGCCGTCGTCGGCAAGCGTCCGAAATCCCCTGGCCAGAGCCGCCTTGTGCAATTCCCGGCCGGTCGCGCGGTGTGCGATCAGCTCGTCGAGTTCGGCGTCCATCTTGAGGATCTCGATGATGGCCATGCGGCCCCGGTACCCCTGATAGTCGCACTGATCGCAGCCGACGGCCCGATACAGCGTTGGCGGGCGCTCGGGCTTGGCGCCGAGCATGGTGCATTCCCCCGCGTTCGCCTGATGCGCCTGCTTGCAGTGCTTGCAAAGTCTGCGCACCAGGCGCTGCGCCACAACGCCGATGATATTGCCGGCGAGGATGTCGGGCACGATGCCGATGTCGAGCAGCCGCGGTATCACTCCTATCGCCGAATTGGTGTGCAGGGTCGAATAGACCTGGTGGCCCGTCATCGCCGCGCGGAACGCCATGGTCGCCGTGTCCTCGTCGCGAATCTCGCCCACCAGGATTACGTCCGGATCCTGCCGCATGAGCGAACGTATGCCGTTGCCGAAATCCATCTTGGCCGCCTCGTTGACCGAAGTCTGGCGGATCAGGGTCATGGGATACTCGACCGGATCTTCCAGGGTCATGATGTTGAGGCCGTCGTTGTTGATGTGATTGAGCACCGAATAGAGCGTCGTCGTCTTGCCGCTACCGGTGGGGCCGGTAACCAGGATGATGCCCTCGGGCCGCGCGATCATTTTCTTGAGTAGCTGCAGCTGGCTCGCGTCCAGCCCGAGCCCATCGAGCGGAACGATCCCTTTCTGCCGGTCGAGAATGCGCAGCACGATGTTCTCGCCGTGCGTGGTCACCTGCGACGAAACGCGGAAGTCGACTGCTCTGCCCGTGAGGGTCAACGAGATGCGGCCATCCTGCGGCGCACGCGTTTCGGCGATGTTCATTTTCGACATCACCTTGATGCGCACCGCCATCGCCGGCCAGTACGTCTTGTGCAGCGAGCGGATCTGGCGCAGCACACCGTCAATACGGTAGCGGATGCGCAGGAAATTCTGTTCCGGCTCGAAGTGGATATCCGAGGAGCCGCGCTCTACGGCATCGGCGAGCAGCGCCGAGATCAGGCGTACCACCGGCTGCGAGTAGGCGTCGCCGGTCGCTTGCAGGCTCTGATAGTCGATCTCGCCGGTCTCGATCTCGTGCAGGATGCCGTCGATCGAGAAGTCGTGGCCGTAGTACTGGTCGATCGCCCGGCCGATTTCGCCTTCGCCGGCGAGCCGCGTCTCCAGGGCAAACTCTCCGCGCAATTGCGCCCGCACCTGGTCCAGCGCAACGATGTTGTTCGTGTCGGCCAGGGCGACGATGAGCTTGCGTGCCTCGCGATCGAGGGCGACCGGGAAAATGGTGTGGCGCTTGGCGAAATCGCGCGGCACGAGTTTCAGCGCCATCGAGTCGACGACGATCTGCGTCAGGTCGACGCTCTGCAGGCCGAGCTTCTCGGACAAGGCATCACGCAGCGTCGCCTCGGACACGAACCCGAGATTCACCAGGAGCTTGCCGACCGGCTGATGGGTCTTGAGTTGCTCGAGCAACGCGATACGGAGCTGATCCTCGGTGAGGATCCCCTGCGAAATCAGAATCTGCCCGATATGGCGCTTGGCCTGCGGGGAGACCGTCTGAGCGCTGAGGCGCGGCGAGTTCACTAAGCGGGCTATTTGCTCAGCTCCTGTACGCGCATTCGCGCCTGGGCGGGACTGAAGGTCGCCGCGCGCCTGTCGGCCAGCATGAGCGCGCGCCGGTAGTACTCCAGCGCAGGTTTTGTCTGATGCAGATGGTCCAGACTGACGGCGAGATTGAAGGTGTAGTCGGCATTTTCCGGATCGACCGAGTAGGCCTTGAAATACGCCGCCTGAGCTTCGCTCCAGCGCGACTGCTGAGCGTACTGGTTGCCGAGCGCGAAATGCAGATGCTCAGCCTCCGGCTGAGTTGCAATGAGCGTCTTGAGGCGGCTCTCGGAGGCCAGCGGGTCGAGCTGGCCGCGCAGCGTGATGAGGTTCGCCACTGCGCTGCTGTCGCGCGGATCCATTTCGAGCACCTTGAGATAACGCGCTTCGGCCGCCTCGAGCTGGCCACCGCGCACGTCGATCGCGGCAAGGCCGAGCAACGCGTCGCGGTTGGTCGGCTCACGGGCGAGCGCCCGCTGGTAGCCGTCGCGTGCGGCAGCGAGATCGTTTCTCTGTAGAGCCTGATAGGCCTGTTCGACCTGGGGATCGACGCTCAGCACGGGCGCGTTGATCGCGATCGGTGCGAGCACGGCACCTGCGCTGGGCGAAGCCGCTCCGAATGCCTCGGAAGAAGGCGCGGGTCGCGTTGACGAGCCCGAGGCAAGCGCCGGCTGCGATCTCGGACGCGGTGGCCGCACTGGC
>DATDGA010000069.1:0-4049 GCA_036522335.1 Burkholderiales bacterium | reverse complement strand
AGATGATGCCCGCTGTGACGGTGTTCTCCAGGCCGAAGGGCGATCCGATCGCCGCGACCCATTGCCCGACCCGGGCCTTGGAAGCGTCGCCGATCCGCACCGTCGGGAGATTTTTCGCATCGATCTTGACGAGCGCGACGTCGGTGCGGCGGTCCACGCCGACCACCTTCGCCTTGAATTCGCGGTTGTCGGTGAGTTTGACGGTGACTTCGCTCGCGTCGTCGACCACGTGCGCGTTGGTCAGGATGTAGCCGTCGGCGCTCACGATGAAACCCGACCCGACGCCTTTGCGTATCGTGTCGCCCTGAGGCATGGGGATCTGGAAACGGCGGAAAAACTCGTAGAACGGGTCCCCCGGCTCGCCCGGGATTTGGGGTTGTTGCAGCTGGGTGTGCACGGGCGCGGTGGTGGTGCTGATGTTGACGACCGCGGGCCCGTATTGCTCGACCAGCGCGCTGAAATCTGGAAGCGCCGCGGCGGGCGTCTGAACCTGCGGGGTCTGGGCCCGCGAGCTGGAAATGGGAACGAGCCTGCCGCTTTCGAAGCCCAGGGTCACCGCGGCTGCGCATGCGGCGAGTATCACGACGAGTTTCTTGTTCGACATTGCGATCTCCTGTGATCCGTTCGGTAACGGGTCTTGGGCAACACCCGCGGCGCGAAGTTCCGCGCTCCCCGCCGGCCGACACATTCAGCTACCAATCAGGAGGGAAAGCCTCCGGGGCACCCCGCCGGCTAGTCTTCTTTCAGCGGTTTGGTCTGCGAAGCCTGTTCCCGCGCCAGTTGATCGGCACGCGCCTTTTTCAGGATGTCGGCGCACTCCTGCGATCCGATCCGGAGCGCGAGCTCGATCGCGGTGTCGCCGTCCCTGCTCACGACGTTCACGTCCGCGCCGTTCCTGAGCAGCAGCTCCACCATCTTGGAATCGCCGCGCGCCGCGGCGTACATCAGCGGCGTGTAGCCGTTCTCGGCCACCAGGTTGGGGTCGAAGTTCTGCGACAAGACCTTCTGGGCGTAGATGAGATTGCCTTTCTCGATCGCGTAGAACAGGACCTTGATGCCCTCCGCGCTCTGCTCCTTCCCCTTCTTTTCCAGCCCCGTCGGGAGCAGGTCCACCACATAGTTGATGAGCGAGAAGCCGACCATCGTGGCCATCGCGATGATCAGGGGCAGGGTCGAGATGCCCAGGCTCTCCGCCACCTCTCCCGGCATGTTTGCGGCGACTGCGAGCAGCACGACCAGGAAGAAGAACTGGAACTTGAGGTACAGAAACAAGGCGATGAACACCAAGAGGGCAAGCGAGCCGAGCAGGAGATCCCGATCGATCTCGAAGCGCTCGAGCAGGTCCTCGGGAAGGTTCGCGAGAGTCGCGGCGAGCGCAACCAGCACCACGAGGGCGATTTCGCGCGCGTGCTTGCTGTTGAGCTTCATGGCCTCTCCTGACGCAGGTTCCCGCTTGTCGCCGCTATTATAATTGACCCGCAAATACAGCCACGACTATTGAACCGCAAGGACCGCTGCGACTGAAGCAAGCCATGAGCAAGGCCTTCACCCGCGAAGGGGATGCGCACGAGGAAGAGCTCGAAGTCGAGCCCCGGGTGCCCCCTGGACAGAAGAACTACATCACGCCGGCGGGTCACGCGCGCCTGAAATCGGAGCTGAAGGCGCTCGTCGAGGTCGCGCGTCCGGAGGTGGTCAAGACGGTGGCCTGGGCCGCGTCGAACGGCGACCGCTCGGAGAACGCCGACTATATCTACGGCAAGCGCCGCTTGCGCGAGATCGAGCGCCGCATCCGGTTTCTCATGAAGCGTCTGGAAATCGCCGAGGTCGTAGATCCACGGGAGCGCGATCGGGACCGCGTGTTTTTCGGCGCAACGGTCACTTACCGCGACGCCTCGGGCAAGGACTGCACCGTCAGCATCGTCGGCACCGACGAGGTCGATCCCGCCCGCGGCCGCGTGTCCTGGGTGTCGCCGATCGCGCGCGCGCTGCTCAGGGCGCAGGAGGGCGACGCAGTGACGCTCAGGACGCCCGCCGGAGAAGAGCGGCTCGAAATTCTCGGGATTCGATACGAGGAATTGGGATGACCCGTCGTTTGACGGTTTCGGATCGCCTAACGGCGCCGCTCATTGCACCGTCATTCCCGCGAAAACGAGCGAAAGCGAGTTTCGAGGAACGGCCAAGCGGGAATCCAGCGTCGTCGCTCGAAAGTCACTGGGTCCCCGCTTGCGCGGGGACGACCGTCAAAATCAGTTGGCCGGGTTCGGTCCGGATGGATTTGCGGCGACGCTCGCAAAATCGCCGGCCTTGACGATCGAGAGCCTGGCCGGATCGATGTAGCGGCGCAGGGTCTCGTTGACAATCTTGGGCGTGAGGGACGCGGTCTTTCGTTCGAAGTCCTCCTCCCACAGGAAAGTGCGGTCGAGCACGAGATACGAGACCAGCCGGCTCGCCAGGTTCTCGTCGTTCGAGCGCGCGAGTTGCCGCGCCTGGAGCAGCCCCTTCTTTCCGGCTTCGATTTCCCGGCCGCTGAAGCCTGCGGCGGCCGCCTTGTGGAGCTCCTCCTCCATCGCCGCTTCCACCTTGGCGCGGTTCTGCGGCGCAAAGATGGCGTAGGTCCCGAAGCTGCCGCGCTCGAAGAAGCTGTCGGCCGACAGGAACGAGCCCACGCTGTAGGACAGCCCTTCTTTCTCGCGGATGCGCCGCATCAGGCGTGAATCGGAGGAGCCGCCGAGAACGTAGTTGGCGAGGAGCAGCGCCGGGTAATCGGGATTGTCGTCGCGCAAGCGCAGCAACATCCCGGTGCGCAGCACGGCGTTGGCCTTGTCCGGAGTGTTGATCGCGCTGTTGAGCGGGGAAACGTCGGCGACGAGCGGCGGGATGCGCGAGTAAGGGCGCGGGCTTTTCCAGTCGCCGAAAAGCTCCTGCACGAGGCGCGCGACCTGTTCGGGATCGAAATCGCCGACGACGGCCAGATGGCTGTTGGAAGCGCCGTAGAAATCGCTGTAGCACTTCTTCACGTCATCGAGAGAGAGCCCCTGGAGCCGCGCGCTGCGCTCGTCCAGGGTGCTCGTGTACAGCCAGTGCGCGGGCGGATAGGGATTCAGGTAGCGGACCAGCGCAAGACCGGCGAGTGCGCTCGGGTCGCTGTGCTGCGTGTCGATGCCGGTGAGCGAGGAGCGGCGCAGCTGCTCGAACTCTTCCGGCGGGAAGGACGGCTGACGCAGAACCTCGGCCATCAGCCGCAGCGCCTCCGGAAGGCTGTCGCGCACCGTCTCGATCGAAGCGCCGTCGCCGCTGACGTCCACGTTCGCCTTGAGCCGGTCGAAGTGGTTGCGTAACTGCTCGCGGGTGTTCTTCTGCGTACCGCGCAGCAGCATCGCGCTCGTGATGCCGCAGGCGGCGGCCCGGTTCTCCTTGCTTCGCTCGTCGCCCCATTGCAGCGCGAGCTGCGCGATCACGGTTCCGCCCCGCGTCTTCTTCGGCAGGAGCGCGAGCTTCATTCCTCCGGGGAGCGTCTTGCGGATCACCCGCGCCTCGATGTTCGAGGGGGTGGGATTGAAATCCTCGCCTTGCGCGACCGCGCCGGAGCCGCGGTAGTCCTTGAGCACGGCGGCGAGGTCCGGTACCGGCGGAATCTCCGCGCGGTCGGGCTCCGTGGTCGGAAGGAACGTTCCCAGCGTGCGGTTGGCGGGCTTGAGATAGCGGGTTGCGGCGGCCTGGACTTCCGCGACGGTGAGCTGCTTCAGGCGGTCGCGATGCAGGAACAGCACTCGCCAGTCGCCTATTCCGGCGCACTCGGAAAGTGCGCTCGTCAGCTCGCGCGAATCGGCGAGCATGAGCTCGATGTCGTTGAGGAGCCGCAGGCGGGCGCGATCCACCTCCTCCTCGGTGACGGGGTTCTTCGCGAAGCCTTCCAGGACTCCCAGCAGCGCGTCGCGCGCGGCATCGAGCGAGGCGCCCTGCCGGACACTCGCGCCGAAATACGCGAAGCCCGCCTCGCGCGGCTGCTGGTCGGTGCCGAACACGGAGCTCGCGAGGCCCGTCTGGAC
>DATDGA010000068.1:0-2689 GCA_036522335.1 Burkholderiales bacterium | reverse complement strand
CCGGACCTGCCGCGCAAGTCGCGCAGTCTGGTGACGATCGCGATTGCCGCAGCCACGTCGCGGCCCGATGAGTTGCGCGTGCATCTGCGCGGCGCGCTCGCCAATGGCTGCACGCGCGAGGAGATTCGCGAAGTGCTCCTCCTCGTGGCGATGTACTGCGGTATTCCGGCTTCGAACGAAGCGCACCGCATCGCGCTGGAGGTTTTCGGCGAGGCCTAGGCGCGCGAGGGAGTTCGGAATTTCCCGACCCTTAGGTCATGGTTCAATCCTCGGGCCTCGCGTGACTTGCGGGAAAACCGGATTCAGTTTTTTCGCAGGCAGGATTCGAAGAGCTCGATAGCCCGGCGCGCGAAGGTACGCATGTTGACCTCGCGATCGGCGCTGCCGGTCTCGACCGTGATCGCCGCTTCGACCGGGCCGCTGACGGCGATGCAGGCATGGCCGGGCGCATCGCCGTAGCGGTTGCCGCTGGGGCCGCTCGCGCCCGACTCGCTCAAGCCCCAGGTCGCGCCGAGGCGCGCGCGCGTGCGCTGCGCGAGCAGCCTGGCGAAGGGCTCGGTCGACGGGCGCAGGCCCGCCATATCCTCTCGCGTGATGCCGAGCAGCGCCGAGCGGCTCGCGCCTGTATACACGATGCAGCCGCCGAGATACCAGGCTGAGGCGCCCGGCACCGCCACCAGCGCCGCGTTGATCAGGCCGCCGGCGGACGACTCGGCGATCGCGAGCGTTTGCCCGCGCTCCTTGAGCAAGTTGCCGACGACGCTGCCGGATGCGTTCACCATCCCCGCAATGTTACCCGCTTACGACGGCGAAATTACTTCGGGCCGCCGCTCGGCCCTCCGCCGGGTCCGCCGCCGCCGTACCCGCGACCTCCATGCCTGGGGTCGCAGGCGCGCATGGCGTCCCTGTCTTTCGCCTGCTGGACGCAGTCGCGCGCTTTCTGAAATTCCTGCATGCGTGCATCCATGCGCTTGAGGATCTCCGCCTTTCTCTGCTCGAATGTCTGGCCGTCCTTGCCGGCGCCGGCGGGCGGAGTGCCTTGCTGCGCGAAGACGGTCGTGGCGCCCATGAGGGCGAATGCGACGAATAACGCTTTCTTCATGATGGCTCCTTGAAAGTTGTAGCGCGGGTCCATTGTGCGCGTGGCGAAGTTCCGCAGTTGCAATATTTGGTATCGAAATGTTAAGGCCCGGGGAAAAACCCGATCGCGGGCGGAAGCCCGACTTCATGCGCCGAACAGCTGCCTGAAGGCTTCGCGCCCCCGGGGCGTGATGGTCACCGCACGCGAGCGTCGCGCGCGCTGGATCCAGCTCTTCGCGACGCAGACATCGAGGAGTGCCGCGCCGAGCGCGCCGCCGAGATGCGGGCGGCGCTGGGTCAGGTCCACGCAGGCGCGCGCGAAAGTTCGGCGGGAGCGGCGCGCACCTATGGCGACGCCGTCGAAGTGCCGGCAGGCGCGAAATGGCTGGTGACCTCGGGAACGCCCGGCCTTTCGACCGAGGGCGCGCTGCCCGAAGGAATCGCCGCGCAGGCCGAGCTCGCCTGGAGCCACATCACGACGCTGTTGCAGCGCGCAGGAATGACGATCGCGGATCTCGTCAAGGTCACGCAGTACCTGACGCGCGAATCGGACATCGCCGCGCACGCGCAGGTGCGCAGCCGCTATCTCGGCGGCGCGCGCCCTGCGTCGCTGCTGCTGGTGGTTCCCGCCCTGGTGCGGCCCGGCTTTCTCCTGGAGATCGAGATTCTCGCCGCGAAGAGTTGAAAAGCCTCAGCCTCTCGGCCCGCCGGCGTTCTTGGAAGAAGCGGGCGCCTCGGCGAAAGCCTGGACCGCGTTGGCGCGCGCGGTTTGGAGGAGGCCGGGCGGCGCCGGAGCGCGCACCGGCTGCGAAATCCCCATGCCCGCCCAGGTCGGATCGGGCAGCTCGACGAAGGCCTGCTTCAGGCGCTGGCCCCAGGTGCGGCTCACCATCTGGAAGTATTCGTTGTCCGGGGTGACCGTCACGAAGCGCGTAACGCGCAGCGAATCGGCTTCGTAGCACAGGAGGTCGAGCGGCAGGCCGACCGAAAGGTTCGAGCGCAGCGTCGAGTCCATCGACACGAGCGAACACTTCGCGGCCTCGTCGAGCGTGGTCGCGGGATTGACGACGCGGTCGAGGATCGGCTTGCCGTACTTCGACTCGCCGATCTGGAAGTAGAGGTTCTCGTCCTGCGCCTCTATGAAATTCCCGGCCGAGTACACCTGGAACAGGCGGCAGCGCTCGCCGCGGATCTGGCCGCCGAGGATCAGCGTGCAGGCGAATTCGATCCTCTGCGCCTTCAGCGCTGCGAAGTCGCGCTCGTAGACTTTGCGCACCGCGTCGCCGACGAGCGCCGCGGCGTCGTGCATGCTCGCGGCGTTCCATACGCTCGCGCCCTCGCCCGGTTCCATGAGGAGCTGGCGCACCGACTGGGTGACGCCGAGGTTGCCGGAGGTGAGCAGCACCATGAGGCGCTCGCCCGCGCGCTCGAACACCGTCATCTTGCGGAAGGTGCCGATCTGGTCGACGCCGGCGTTGGTACGCGAATCGGAGAGGAACACCATGCCGGCGTTCAGCCGCAGGGCGACGCAGTAGGTCATAGCGGGTCCATTCTACTGTCATCCCGAGTCCTTCGGCCGCGCTCAGGATGAACTCCACGAAGAATCTCC
>DATDGA010000067.1:0-15759 GCA_036522335.1 Burkholderiales bacterium | reverse complement strand
GTCCTCGCGCTGCGCCTGTGCGTGTCGGCGGGGGAGGCGCTGCCGGCTGATTTGGGCAAGCGCTGGAAGGAAAGGATGGGCGTGGACATTCTGGACGGTATCGGCTCCACCGAGATGCTCCACATGTACATCAGCTCCCGGCCCGGCGAGGTGCGCTACGGCGCGACCGGCAAGCCCGTACCCGGCTATGAACTCCGCCTGGTCGACGAGCAAGGGATTCCGGTGAAGCCCGGTGACCTCGGCGAGCTGCAGGTGAGCGGGCCCACGAGCGCCGCCTTTTACTGGAACAACCGCGAGAAGAGCCGCTCAAGCTTCATTGGCAACTGGTTCAGGACCGGCGACAAGTTCAAGCGGGACGAAGACGGGTACTTCGTATACTGCGGACGCTCGGACGACATGCTGAAGGTCTCCGGAATTTACGTCTCCCCTGCGGAAGTCGAGGCGGCACTCGTCTCGCACGATGCGGTCCTCGAGGCCGCCGTGGTAGGCGCAGCAGACGAAAACGAGTTGATCAAACCCAAGGCGTTCGTCGTGCTGAAGGAGGGCAGCTTGGCCTGCGACGAATTGAAACTGAGGCTGCAGCAGCACATCAAGGAGAGGCTCGCGCCTTACAAATACCCGCGCTGGATCGAGTTCATCCGCGAGCTGCCGAAGACGCCGACAGGCAAGATTCAGCGGTATAAGCTTCGCGGCTAGTTCGGGCCCGCACCCGCCGTCCTTTTTGCGGCGCAACATCACGATTGATTGCTTTGCCTCCAGGCTCGTTTTCCCCTAGAATTTGAAACAATGGTTCAAGTTTTGAATCGCGATTCCAACGAGGCTCTTTCGGAGCGCGTCCAGCGCAAGAGCGAAGCGCGGCGTCTCGCCATCCTTCGTGCGGCGGCGCGCGTGTTTCGTCGGCTCGGCCTTTCGGCGACCGGGATGCGCGAAATCGCCGAGGAAGCTGACCTCTCTCCGGGCAATCTCTACTACTACTTCCGTGGCAGAGACGAGATCCTGCTGTTCTGTCAGGAACGCACCCTGGAGCGCCTGCACGCGGCGGTGAAGGAGGCGCGCGTCGCGTCCCGCTCGTGCGCCGAGCGGCTGCGCGCGGTACTGGGCGCGCACGTGCACTGCATGCTCGACGAGCTCGAGGGCGCGACCGCGCACCTCGAGGTCGAGGCGCTTCCCGAGGAAATGCGTGCCGGCGTGATCGCGAGACGCGACAGCTACGAACAGGCGGTGCGCCAGATCGTCGCCGACGGCGTGGAGCGCGGTGAGTTCAGGCCCGCCGATCCGTCCCTGGTCACGCGCGCGATGCTCGGCGCGGTCAACTGGACGGCGCGATGGTACCGGCCCGACGGCCCGCAGTCGGTCGCGGAAATCGCCGATTCGCTCTCCGACTACCTCGTATGCGGCCTCATTTCAACGAAATGAAGACAGCCGCTCCCACGAACGTCCACCTCTCCTTGCGCGTAAACGGCGAAGCGCAGGAAGTGTCCTTCGCGCCGTACAAGACGCTGCTCGAAGTGCTGCGCGAGGACATGAACCTCACCGGCACCAAGCACGGCTGCGAGTTGGGCGAGTGTGGCGCCTGCGCCGTGCTCGTGGATGGCGTGCCGGTGCTCTCTTGCCTCGCGATTGCCCGGGATTGCGAAGGGCAGGAGATCGAGACGGTGGAAGGCCTTGCCAGTGGCGCGAAACTGCATCCGCTGCAAGCTGCCTTTGCCGATCTGGGCGGCGCGCAGTGCGGCTATTGCACGCCCGGCATCCTCATGACCGCGAAAGCCCTTCTCGAAGAAGACCCAAACCCGAGCCGCGAGCGCATCAAGGAAGCGATCTCGGGCAATCTCTGCCGCTGTACCGGCTATCAGCAGATTTACGAATCCATCGAGGAAGCTGCAAGAAGAATGCGGGAGACCGGGTGATGAGAACGAGGACCCGCTTCAACGTCATCGGCAAGCCGCGTCGCCGCGTGGACGGTCGTGCGAAAGTCACCGGTCTCACACGCTTCGCCGACGATGTCATGCTGCCGCGCATGGTGCATTGCAAACTCCTGCGCTCGCCGCATCCGCACGCAATCGTCGAATCGATCGACGTGTCGCGCGCGCAGGCGCGTCCCGGTGTGCACCTGGTGCTCACCGGCAAGGATTTCCCGATCACCTTCGGCATCCTTCCGGTCACTCAAGATGAATATGCGCTCGCGCCCGAGCGCGTGCGCTATGTCGGCGACCCGGTCGCCGCGGTGGTCGCGAGGGACGAGCAGACCGCCTTCGAGGCGCTCGATCTCATCGAAGTCAAGTACAGGTCCCTGAAGACGATCTCCGATCCCGTGGAGGCGCTCGCCACACCGGAGCCGCGGCTGCACGAGTACGGCGAGCAGGGCAACATCCATCGCCTGCAGGCCTTCGAGTTCGGGAACGTCGAGGAAGCGCTCGAAGAATCCGACCACGTCTTCGAGGATGTCTTCTTTTACCAGGGCAATACGCACGCCCCCATCGAGCAGCACGCCTCGGTGGCGGCGGTGGACGGGGAGGGCAAGCTCACACTCTGGTCTTCCACGCAGGTACCGCACTACATTCATCGCGCGCTCGCGAAAGCCCTGCAGCTGCCGGCGGCGCACGTGCGCGTCATCGCCTGCCCGAACGGCGGCGGCTTCGGCGGCAAGTGCGACCTGCACAACCATGAAATTGTGGTGTCCAAGGCGGCGCTCATGCTCGGCCGTCCCGTCAAGATCTGTCTTACGCGCGAAGAGGTTTTCTACATGCATCGCGGCCGGCACCCCGTGCTGATGAAGATGCGTACCGGCGTGACCAAGGACGGCAGGATCACCTGCATGCACACGCAGACGCTGCTGGACGGCGGAGCTTACGGTGGCTACGGCACGGCGAGCACCTTTTACACCGGCGTGCTGCAGACGGTGACTTACGAGATTCCGCGCTACAAGTTCGATGCCTGCCGGGTGTTTACGAACAAGCCGCCCTGCGGCCCGAAGCGGGGCCATGGCACGCCGCAGCCGCGCTTCGGCCAGGAAGTGCAGCTGGACAAGATTGCGGAAAAACTCGGCCTTGACCCGGCCGAGTTTCGCCTGGGCATCGTCGCAAAGCCCAATTCGCTCACCGCGAACTGGCTGAAGATCGGCTCGATCGGCCTGGCCGAGTGCATCCGGAAGGTCGTCGCGAGTTCGAACTGGGCGGACAAATTCAGGAAGCTCCCCGAGGGGCGCGGCGTCGGCCTCGCCTGCGGCGCGTATCTCTGCGGCGCAGGGCTCCCGATCTACTGGAACAAGATGCCGCAGTCGGGCGTGCAGTTGCTGCTCGATCGCAGCGGACAGGTGACCGTGTTCTGCGGCTCGACCGAGATCGGGCAGGGATCGGACGATGTGCTCGCGGCGATCGTCGCTGAAGTGCTCGGCATTGACCCGTACGACGTGCGCTGTGTCACCGGCGACACGGCCTTGACGCCCGTCGACCTCGGGTCCTACTCGAGCCGGGTCACGGTGATGACGGGGAACGCCGCGATCCAGGCCGCCGAACGTTTGCGAGACCTGATTGCGCAGGCCGCGGCAGGCTACATGGAAACGCTGCCCGAGCGCATCGGGTTTGCGAACGGCCGCGTCTTCCTTCTCGACGACCCGGGTAAATTGATGACCTTTCGCGAGGCCATTGTCCTGGCGGAGGAGAAATTCGGGACGCTCGGCGCGGTCGGTTCGTACTCGCCGCCGCGCGCGCCTGGCCGCTACAAGGGCGCCGGGGTGGGTCCGTCGCCGGCGTATTCCTATACAGCTTGCGTGGTCGAAACCGAAGTGGATAGGAAAACGGGCTGGATCAACGTATCCAAGGTATGGATCGCGCACGACATCGGCCGCGCCATAAACCCGGTGAACGTGCGCGGGCAGATCGAAGGCAGCGTATATATGGGTTTGGGCGAGGCGTTGATGGAAGAGCAGGTATTTCGGCGCCTGCCGCCCAAGCTCTCCAATGCGCTCGTGCACAAAATTCCGTCACTTCTCGAATACAAGACCCTTACCTCGCTGGACATGCCCGAAGTGTTTACGGAACTCGTCGAGGACCCGGACCCGAACTGTCCGTTCGGCGCCAAGGAAGTGGGGCAGGGGCCGCTGCTCCCTGTGATGCCTGCGGTGGCGAATGCCGTCTACGACGCGATCGGCGTGCGCATCGACGAAGTGCCGATCACGCCCGACAAGGTGCTCGCGGCGCTGGAGAAGAAAGCCAAGGGCGAGAACCCTCGCGTCGGTCCGGAGCGGTTTCCGGACGTGCCGTATCCCAAGCCCATTCAGGTGCTGCCGCCGTGGGAAGGGGGCGACGGCAACGCCATCAACGCCCCACGCAGAAAATCCGCAACGGAAAAGGCGACTTCGCCGTGATGCGCCTGCCCTGGTTCGGATTCCACTCTCCGAAAACCATAGTCGAGGCGGCGAAGATCCTCGCCGCCGAAGGCCCGCAGGCGATGCTGATCGCAGGAGGCACCGATCTCCTGCCGAACATGAAGCGGCGCCACCAGACGCCGGCCACGCTCGTCTCGCTGCGCCAGATCGAGGCGTTGAAGAAAGTCGCGAACGGCGTAGGACTCACGCTGGGTTCGGGTCTCACGCTGAATGAAATCGCCGCGAACGCGACGGTTCGCGAGACCTACACGGGCCTGCGGCAGGCAGCCGCTCAGGTCGCGACTGTGCACCTGCGCAACATGGGCACGCTCGGCGGGAATCTCTGCCTCGACACGCGCTGCAACTATTACAACCAGAATTACGAATGGCGGAAAGCCATCGATTTCTGCATGAAAAAGGACGGCGAAATCTGCTGGGTCGCGACCGCGAGCAAGCGCTGTGTCGCAACGTCGTCGACCGATTGCGCGCCCGCCTTGATGTCCCTGGGCGCAACCGTACACCTGGTGTCGGCGCAGGGCGAGCGCGACGTGGCGCTCGCCGACCTCTACAGGAACGACGGCATCGACTACATCACGCGGCGATCGGACGAAATTCTCACCGAGGTGAGCTTGCCTCCCGCCACGGGCTGGAAGAGCAGCTACTGGAAACTGCGCCGCCGAGGCTCGTTCGATTTCCCCGTGCTCGGCGTGGCCGCCGCGGTCAAGGCCGCGGCCGACGGCACGGTCGAGGAGGCGCGTATCGCGCTCGGCGCCGTCTCCTCGCGGCCGATTCTGACAAAGGCAGGCGAACTTCTCGTCGGCCGGAAGCTGACCGATGAAGTCATCGCCGAAATCGGGAGCAAGGTCGCCTCGGTCGCAAAGCCGATGGACAACACCGACTTCGATTTGTACTGGCGCAAGGACGTCGTGGGAGAGTTTGTCGGCTGTGCCCTGCGCGAGATTCGTGGCGACGACGTGAGCGCGACGCGGCTGCGCATTGCCAGACACGCCCTGTAGAAGGCGTCGATGACGGTCGATCAGTTCCAGGATCTCATCGTGCGATGGGCTCGTGCTCTATCTCCTGCCGCAGGACGCGATCGAATTCACCGTGTAGGGGCAATGCGCTAAGCGATCGTTTAGTCAAGCAGCTCCCGAGCCATTGCCCGACTTGCGCGCCCCACGGCGCAAAGCCTGGCGTGTTTCGTCGAGGGGCGTCGGGCCGTAGCCCACGCGAGAGGTTTCCCAGCGGAAATTGGTTGCCGACTGATCGTCGCGTGATCCGATGAGCCCGAGCGAAAGGGCTCTCGTGAGCGCTTGCCGGGAGTTGCTTGCACCCAGCTTGCGGCGCGCGTTGGACAGGTGGAAGTTCACGGTTCGCTCCGAGATGGGGAGCAGGCGGGCGATCTCGGAGATTGTTTTTCCGGCTGCGACCCACGCGAGGATCGTGCACTCGCGCTCGTTCAAGCTTTGCTCCCGCTGTTGCGATTGCCTGTCGAGGGAGGGCTGTTGCCCCACATTCGCGGAATTACCCCGATTGATGATGCGTATCAAGGACCCATGGACGTAGCTCGTGAATAGGTGGCACTTAGCCATCGCGACATGGATCTCCCGCTCGGCTTGGGCATCGCAGCGGTCCTTCACGAAACTGATCGTGCTCCACTGGCCGCCCGGTCCGTGTACCGGGTGCGTGACGCCCGTAAGGAGCCCGAATTGTTTGGCCTTGCGGATCAAAGTTGCCTGACAACGTACGAGATCCCGCCACAGAATCGGCGTAACCTCTTGCAGCGCGCGCAGGCGAGTCGGATTTAGATCGGTATCCCAACTGCCGACGACGCGCTCCCTCCAGAGTTCCGGACAATTGTCGAGGCGGACCTCCGTGGCGCCGCGCAACTGGGGAAATCGGCCGCGGTAGATGAAATACCGGAAACCGAGCCGCTGGACGGTCGCTTCGATTGCCCCTTCTACGTCGGCGAGCGAAGTCGCCACCAAAATGGGTTTCAGCCAAGCTGCGCCCATGACTTCTCCCTGGACGGTTTTCTTTGGACTGTGTCCACTTTACCCTTTCTCCCGCGGTTGGCCTACGGGTTCGGGGCCCGAGAATTTCTCTTCCCTTGTTTGAAGAAAGATCTGTAACACATTGATACGAAATGTACATCTTCCTTAAGTAGAGTGCTCCTCCCACTGTCGATTCTGACAGCTGCGCGACGGCGGGAAAGGTCCCACAATGAATTTATTCCACGTCCCGCAAATTTTTTTGTGGGACGATGCCAACCGGGAGCGTACTTCGATAGGAGGAGTTCATGAGCAGATACAATTCCATCGGCAATGGATCGGGTCACGATTCGAAAAGGCGACGGTTTCTCAAGGTTGGCGGCGCGCTAGGCGTCGGCGGTGCCGTGGGCGGAGTGGCCTTGACCGCCCTCTTTCCGAAGTCGGGGCACACGCAGATGCGCCACCGCCGAACGCCCCTGCAAACCAACACTGCGGCTACCTGGCTCACGAAGTTCGTGGATCGACTGCCGATACCGTCCGCGATTACGTCCAACGCGACCTTGAACGGCGTACCCTTTTACGACGTCCGCATGAGGCCGCTGCAGGAGAAACTGCATCGGGATATGTCGCCTACCAGCCTGTGGGGCTACAACGGCCTGTATCCTGCGCCGACTTTCGACGTGCGGCGGGGGCACCCCATCGCCGTGAAATGGGAAAACAATTTGCCGGGCTCGCATTTCCTGCCGATCGACCCGACGATTCACGGGGCGGAGCCATCGACCCCGACGGTGCGCACCGTTGTGCACCTGCACGGCATGAAGACGATGCCAGACAGCGATGGGTACCCGGAAGCGTGGTTCACGAATGGGTTTGCGAAGACCGGACCGTTTTTCGAGACCCAGGTCTATCACTATCCCAACGATCAGCAGGCGACCACGCTCTGGTACCACGACCACGCGCTCGGCATCACCCGTCTGAACGTCTACGCCGGTCTCGGCGGTGGTCTCTACTTGATTCGCGACGATCATGAGGATTCGCTCGACCTGCCGAGCGGGCGTTACGAAGTGCCGTTGGTGATCCAGGACCGCTACTTCAATCACGACGGCTCGCTGCTTTATCCCGTGGAGGACAACGGAGGGGACCCGGACCCGCGTGTACCGCCGATCTGGATTCCAGAATTTTTCGGCGACACCGTGCTCGTGAACGGCAAGGTCTGGCCGTTCCTGGAAGTCGAGCCGCGCAAGTACCGCTTCCGCATCCTCAACGGCTCGAACGCCAGGTTCTATCACATGACGTTGCAAGAGGGCACGGAAACGGACCTGTCCGTGAGCCGGCCTGTCTCTCCACCGGTGTTTCACCAAATCGGCAGCGACGGCGGTTTGCTCCCCGCTCCGGTGACGCGCACGGATTTGTTGATGGCGCCTGCGGAGCGGGTCGACGTGGTCATCGACTTCTCCGGCTTCAAAGGCAGGAACTTTGTACTCACCAACGACGGCCCGGCGCCCTACCCGGGCGGCGGGGATGTCGTTCCGCCTGTCGTGATGCTATTCAAGGTGAACCAGCATCTGCAGGGAACTGACCGGAGCCGCCTGCCCGCGACGCTCAACACGATTCCTTTGTACAACCCCGCCTCGGCCGTGAAGACGCGGGACCTCGTGCTGAGCGAGCTGGACTCCGCCGACCCCTTCGTCAATCCCATCATGGCGATGATCAACGGCGCGCACTGGGACGATCCGGTCACGGAAAATCCCAAAGCGGGATCGATAGAGATCTGGCGTATCATCAACACGACCGGGGACGGGCACCCGATTCACGTGCACTTGGTGCAGTTCCAGGTTCTCGACCGGCAGCCATTCAATCCGGATCTATATCCCAATCTCGTGTTCACCGAGCCGCCGTCGCCGCCGCCCGCCTACGAAAGACCGGCCTGGAAGGACACCATCGTCAGCCTTCCAGGAACGGTTACGCGGATCATTGCGAAGTACGACCTGCCCGCCACAGCGAATCCGCATCCCGGGCAGAAGTTCCGCTACGTGTATCACTGCCACATCCTCGAGCATGAAGAGAACGAGATGATGCGGCCGTACGATGTCGTAGGCTAGGCGGCACAGCCGGAAGGCCGCAGGGTCCGATGTAGTGGACCTTGCGGTTCTTTTTTTGGTGTAGCGCAAATCGGCAATATCGAGGGACGATCAGGCAAACGCGAGATTCAGCTTGTCTGCACACCCAAGAGCTTCTGGATAACCGGGCGCGAGCCTTCCAGCGCGACCCGCTGCATGTATAGCGCGATCCCGCGCATGCCGCCCAGCTCTTCGCCGCCGCCCGCGCGTCCCGGTCCGCCATGCACCAACTGCGGCAATACCGTTCCCGGCCCCGGGGACATTTCGATTTTCGGGTGGCCGAGGAAGATTCGCCCGTGGTGCGGCGCGATGCCCGAGACGATCTCTTGCAGGAGCGCCGCATCTTCCGAATACACCGACGATACGAGGCTCCCGTTGCCGCGCGCGACGATCGCAGCGGCGTCCGTGCCTTTGCCGGAGTAGGGCAGGAGCGAGGCGACAGGCCCGAACACCTCGCGCGCGTGCACCGAGGTCGCGAGCGCGTCTTTCGTGAATTCCACCAACACCGGTGAGATGAAGAATCCCTTGCCTGCGGGAGCGCCCGCTCCGTCGATCGGCGCCGTGCTGCCGACAACCGCTTTGCCTTCGGCGACAAGCTTGCCCACACCCCCTCGCACGTCGGCAAGCTGCGCGCCGGTTGCGAGGGGCCCCATGCGCACCTCCTCCATCGCGGGATTGCCGACGCGCACCGCTCTCAGGCCCTCGGCGAGGTCGTCGCGCACCGTTGCGGTCTGCGCCTCGGGCACGAGCACGCGCCGGATCGCGGTGCATTTCTGTCCGGCCTTCTGCGTCATGTCGCGAAGCACGTCTTTGAGAAAAGTTTCGTACATCTCTCCCGCCGGTTCCGCGTCGGGTCCGAGCACTGCGGCGTTCAGGCTGTCCGCTTCGATGTTGACACGCACCGATTCTCGGATGATATTCGGCAGTGCGCGAATGCGCGCGCCGGTGTCGCCCGAACCGGTGAAAGCGAGAACGTCCTGCGCGCCGAGAAGCGCCGGCAGGTCGCGCGGCGCGCCGACGAGAAGGGAGAGCGCGCCTTCGGGCAGCACCTTCTTCTCGACGAGGATCTCCATCACGCGGTGCGCGACCATCGCCGAGCTGGTCGCGGGCTTGGAGAGCACGGGCATTCCCGCGAGGAGCGCGGAGGCCGCTTTCTCCGCCAATCCCCAAGCCGGAAAGTTGAACGCGTTGATGTGCACCGCGACGCCGTGACGCGCCACGCTGACGTGCTGGCCGTGGAAGCGCGGCGAGCTGCCAAGCTGTACGCCTTCGCCGTCGACCAGGAACTTCGCGGCGCCGAGCGAAGCGCCCAGCTCGGCGTAGGTCCGGAGCGTGAAGATCGCACCGTCGACGTCGAACTTCGCGTCGGACCGGGTGTTGCCGCCGTTCGCTACCGCCAGCTCGAGTAGCTCGTCGCGGTGCGCCTGAATCGTTTTCGCCATCTCCTTGAGAAGCGCGCCGCGCTCGGCGAAGGTGAGGGCCCGAAGGGCCGGTCCACCTTTGCTGCGCGCGTGATCGAGTGCCGCGGCGAGATCGAGGCCTTCGCTCGAAACTTGCGCGAGCGGGTCCTCGGTCGCGGGGTTCACGAGTTCTTGTGGCGCACCCGAGCCTTCGATCCACCGGCCGCCGAGGTAGCTACGCAGGGTTTTCATGTGGAACTCCGATATTTTTTGAACTGACGCTAGAATAGCCGAAGCACGCTTTGAGCGATCGAGTCCGCCGCGCGTGGGGATGAATTAAAGTGCATGCACGCAACCGGCGATGGGTTTCTGCCGCTGGCGCGTCGGTGTCTTGCACGCTCAATCGTGCGAAGGCCGGTGGTATCCTTTGTCGAAGCTCGGCGCTCGCACACAATGTTCCCCATTCACACGGGCAGGCCTGCGACGATCGCATCGCGGGGCATGGTCGTTTCGCCCCACTCGCTCGCTTCTTCGGCCGGCGTGGACGTCCTGCGCGCCGGGGGGACGGCGGTGGATGCGGCGATTGCGACGGGCGCCGCTCTGTCGGTGCTCTACCCGCACATGACGAGCGTCGGCGGGGATGCGTTCTGGCTGATCTACGATGCAAGCTCACGCCGCGTACGCTACCTGAACGGCGGCGGGCGCGCGGCGAAGGGCGCGAGCATCGACTGGTTCCGCTCGCGCGGGATGAACGAAATTCCGCTGCGCGGCTTCCTCCCCGCGACGCTGACCGTTCCGGGCGCGGTGGCGAGCTGGTGCGCGGCGCACGAAGAGTACGGCCGGCTGCCGCTGGCGCGCGACCTTGCCGCCGCCATCGAGTACGCGCGCGAGGGATACCCGGTGACGGGAAGACTCGCGCGCTGGATCGAAATGTGCGCGGGCGAGAATTCGTTGAACGCACATGCGCTTGCGCTCTTCGTTCCGGACGGGACAACGCCGCGCGCCGGCGGCCGGCTCAGGAACTCGGGCCTCGCGCGGGTGCTCGAACGGATCGCTTCGGCAGGTCACGAGGGTTTCTATTCGGGCGACACTGCGCGGGCGCTCGCCAGCTTCTCGCGTGCGGGGGGCGGGTTCTTTGACGAAGTGGACTTCGGAAGGCAGCGCGCAAGCTGGGGCGAACCGCTGCACGGTAACTATCGCGGCGTCGAGATCTGCGAGACGCCGCCGCCGACTCAGGGGTTCGCCGTGCTCGAGATGCTGAACCTTCTGGAGCCTTACGACCTCGGCAAGTTGGATCCTCTGGGTCCCGAGCTCGCTCATCTGCTGGTGCAGGCGAAGCAGATCGCCTATCACGACCGCGACCAACTGCTCGCCGATCCCGAGTTCCAATCCGTGCCAGTGGGGCGGCTGATCTCGAGGGCGTACGCCGATGGGCGCCGGCTCTTGATGGACGCGGACCGTGCGCTGCCCTGGAATCTCCTTCCTTCCTTTGGCACGCTCGCCGGAGACACCGTGTTCGTCGCTGCGGTCGACGCCGAGGGCAATGCCGCCGCGCTGATCCAGAGCCTCTACTTCACCTTCGGCTCGGGCGTGGTCGCGGGAGACACCGGCATCGTGCTGCAGAATCGTTCCGCGTACTTCTCGCTCGATCCAGAACACCCCAACCGACTCGAGCCCGGCAAGCGCCCGATGCACACCCTGATCGCGTCCATCGCGCTGAAGGACGGTCGTCCCTGGCAGGTGTTCGGGTGCATGGGCGCGGACGGCCAGCCGCAGATCCACCTGCAAAGCTACGTCCGCCTCATCGATTTCGGCTTCGACATCCAGGAGACGCTCGAGATGCCGCGCTGGCTTTCCGGACGTTTTGCGATCGGCGAACCGCGCGACCTGCTCAACATCGAAGGGCGTTTTCCGGAGGCCACCGTCAAGGAGCTTCAGCGCAGAGGACACCCGGTCCACCGCTGGCCCGACTGGTGCGAGCTTGCCGGCCACGCGCAGGGCATCACGATCGATCCGGAATCGGGCACGCGGATCGGCGGAGCCGACCCGCGCAGCGACGGCGCAGCAGCCGGTTATTGAAGCAGGCGGTTATTGACCCGCCCGACGGAGATTCCCGTGGGGCGATGAATCCGTCCTCTTCTTGACGCTCCGCCTATAGGGGCGAACAATGCCGACAGTCCCAACGGAGGAGGAGCGCAGTGCCGTCCCGCAGCAGCGCCGACCATTCGGTCAGTCCGCCAGGCGTCAAGATTCCGCGCGTCTACAACGCCGCGTACGATCTGATCGAGCGCAACCTCGCTGCGGGGCGCGCGGAGAAACTCGCCTACATCGATGACGCGGGTCAATACACGTTCGGTCAGCTCGCCGAGCGCGTCAACCGCTTCGGATCGGGCCTGCAGGCGATGGGCCTCGATATGGAACACCGCGTTCTGCTCGCCCTCACCGACACCATCGACTTTCCCACGGCGTTCCTCGGCTCGATCAAAGCCGGCATCGTCCCGGTCGCGGTAAACACCTTGCTCACGCCGAAAGACTACGAGTACATGGTCTCGGACAGCCGGGCGAAGGTGCTCGTCGTGTCGGAGCAGCTGCTGCCCCAGTTCGCGCCGACGATCGGCAGACTTCCGTTCCTGAAACACGTCATCGTCTCCGGCAACAGCACGGCGGGCCACACCGGGTTCAAGGACGTGCTCGCGAAGGGATTGCCCGATTTGGCGCCCGCGCCGACGACGTCGGACGATGCCTGCTTCTGGCTCTATTCGTCGGGCTCAACCGGCATGCCCAAGGGCACGGTTCACGTGCATTCGAGCATGATCCTCACCGCGGAGCTCTATGCGAAGGGCGTCCTCGGCATGAACGAAGGCGATGCGGTGTTCTCGGCGGCGAAGCTCTTCTTCGCTTACGGCCTCGGGAACTCGCTCTCATTCACCCTGGCAGTCGGCGCGACGGCAGTGCTGATGGCCGAGCGACCGACGCCTGCAGCGGTCTTCAAGCGGCTCAAAGAAAAGAAACCGACGCTTTTTTTCGGAGTGCCCACGCTCTACGCAGCCATGCTCGCGAGTCCTGAGTTTCCAAAGAGAGACGCCCTCGCGCTGCGCCAGTGTATCTCCGCAGGCGAAGCGCTACCGCCTCAGATCGCGAAGAGCTGGAAGGAAAGAACCGGCGTGGAGATCCTCGACGGAATCGGCTCGACCGAGATGCTGCATATCTTTCTTTCCAACCGCCCGAACGATTTGCGTTACGGCACCACGGGCAAGCCCGTGCCGGGTTACGAGCTGCGTCTGGTGGACGAGCACGGCGACCCGGTGAAGCCGGGTGAGATGGGCGAGCTGCAGATCAGCGGACCCACCAGCGCGGCATACTACTGGAACAACCGCGAGAAAAGCCGCAGCACCTTCGTCGGCGGCTGGACGAAGAGCGGCGACAAGTACGCGCAGGACAAGGACGGCTACTACGTATACGGCGGGCGCTCGGACGACATGCTGAAGGTCTCGGGCATCTATGTCTCGCCGGTGGAAGTCGAAGCCGTGCTCGTCAGCCACGAAGCGGTGCTGGAAGCCGCGGTGGTCGGCGCCGAAGACGAAAACAAGCTCGTCAAGCCCAAGGCCTACGTGGTGCTCAAGCAGGGTAATTCGGGCAGCGACGCGCTCAAGGCTGCGCTCCAGCAACATGTCAAGGACAAGCTCGCGCCTTATAAGTATCCGCGCTGGATCGAGTTCTTGGACGAGCTGCCAAAGACTGCCACGGGCAAGATTCAGAGATTCAAGCTTCGTGCGCACTAGCGCGCAGAGGATTCAAGGGATACACGCCGCGTGAATCGGGATAGCGTCTGGACCGGAAGAAATCAGCGTGAAACCACCGAGCATTAAATTCAAGGTCACCCTGATCGCGACGGTGGCCGTGTTGACGCTTCTGGCGATCGTCTCGGCGATTCAGCTGCATTTCTTCAAAGGCGAGCTGCGGGAGGTTCTCGAGTCCCAGCAATTCACCCTGGTGTCGCGCGTCTCCGACGACATCGACCAGACGCTCTTGCTGCGTTTGAACGCACTGGTCAGCCTGGCGAAGATTCTGCGCGCCGAGGAGCTCGTCCGTCCCGGCGCCATGCAGAAGAACCTGGAGAACCGGCCGGGATTGCAGAGCGAGTTCGATGCGCTCTCGGTGATCGCCGCCAACGGAAAGATCATTGCGGCGGTGCCCTACGACAAGGGGCGCGAAAGCATCAATCTCAGCGACCGACCCTGGATTCGCGAAATGCTCGACAAAGGGCGGCCGCTGGTGTCGCCGCCGCATCGGGCCCGGCTTAACAGTGAGCCGCAGGTGATTCTCGGTGCCCCCATAGTCGGACCTCGCGGAGAGGTCGTGGGCATTCTTGCCGGCACGCTCTATCTGTTTCGTTCGAATTTCCTCGGCAACATCGGTCGAACGCCGGTCGGAAAGACCGGCTCCTTTGGCCTGTTTACCAAGGATCGCCTGATCGTCATGTCAGCGGACAAGGATCGCATCATGACGGCGGGCCCGGCTCCGGGCTTGTCTCCCTATTTCGACCGGGCAACAACCGGAGCGGAAGGCACCGAAGAAACCGTCAACAGCCGCGGCTTGCACGCCCTGTACAGCTACAAGTCCCTGCAGAGCGTTCCGTGGGTGCTCGTGGCCGCGCTGCCGGTCGAAGAAGCGTATGCACCGTTCGCAGCGACGCAGAGGCAAATCATCCAGTTCATGGTCGTCGTGGCCTTGCTGCTTGCGCCGCTCATATGGCTTGGCGCGCGATCGCTTCTCAGGCCGCTGCTCGCCTTGCACCAGACTATCCGGCGCAGCCGGAGCGATTCCGGCGCCGTGCCCGAGGTCCTGGTTCGCGAAGGCGATGAAATCGGCGATCTCGCCGCCGACTTCAACGCCTTGATGAGGCAACGCAACGAGACCGCGGCCGCCCTACAGGAGAACGCGCATCGGCTCCGCCTGATCACCGACAACACGCCGGCGCTCATTTCGTACGTGGATTCCGAGGAGCGCTACCGCTATGCGAACGCCACCTATCGCGAGTGGTTCGGCATGACGCCCGAGGAAGTTCACGGGCGCACCATGCGCGAAGTTCTGGGAGAGGCTTATGCGTCGCGCGAGCCGTACATCCGCGAGGCGCTCGCCGGCAAAGAGGCGAGGTTCGATCTGCCCGTTTCGTCCGGCGGCGAGCAGCGCCATACCCAGACCCGCTACGTTCCGGACGTGCGTGCCGACGGCAGCGTCGCGGGGTTCTACGTGCTGGCGACCGATGTCACCCCCCTCAAGCGCACCGAGCAAATGCTGCGCGATAGCGAGCAACGCCTCAGCCTCGCGCTGGAGAGCTCCCAGCTTGCGCTGTTCGACTGGAATATTGCGACCGGCGAAGTCTTTCTGAGCGAACAGTGGGCGGTCATGCTGGGCGGAAGTCCGGCGCCGACTCGAACGAGGTTCGACGCTCTGGAGCGACTGGTGCATGGCGATGACGCCGCGGCTCTAAGCCGTCTGATCCGCGATGCACTGAAGGGCGTGGCGCCCTATTATCGCGCGGAGCATCGCGTCAGGACGAACGACGGTAGATGGATCTGGATCCAGAGCCAGGGGCGGGTGACCGCACACGGTGCCGGCGGTCAGGCCCTGCGCCTCATCGGCACGAACGCGGATGTGACCGAACGAAAGAACGCGGAGGCCGACCTCGCGGAGAGCCGCGCACTACTCGAGCGTGCAGCTCAATACGACGGCCTTACCGGCCTTCCCAACCGCAACCTTCTCGGCGACCGGCTCGAGCAGGCGCTTGCGCGCGCGCGCAGGAACCGTCAATTGATCTCGCTCCTCTACCTCGATCTCGACCGTTTCAAGGAAATCAACGACGCGCTAGGGCACGCGGC
>DATDGA010000066.1:0-2263 GCA_036522335.1 Burkholderiales bacterium | reverse complement strand
GGTTTGCCGCGCAGACCGAGCAGTTTCGGCTGCGAGGGACCATAGATGTCGGCGTCAAGGATGCCCGCTTTCAGTCCAATTGCTGCGAAGCCGAGCGCGAGATTGCCAGAGGTGGTGGACTTGCCGACGCCTCCCTTGCCGGAGGCGACTGTGATGACGTGTTTGACGCCGGGAATGCCGGCGGTTTTCGAGGTCGCGCGCGCGTTCGGATCTGGATGGGTGGCGGACACGACGGGCTCCCTCACGATCCGAGCGGATCGTCCTTCTTTGCATCGCGGGCGCGCAAATAATCTTCGGTGGTCATGACGGGTGGGCGTTGCGATGCCGCATGCGGGTCGAAGCCCTCGTTCACCACGGCTTCGACGCGGCAATCCGCGCACATTTTGATGACATCGATACGTTTGGCATTGGCGCCCTGGAACATCCAGTGCTTCTCGCCGAGCTTGGCGAGCACGCGGTCGATCGAGCTCTTGGTTCCAAATGGTTTGCCGCAGGCAATACACAGGAAAGGCTCTTCTTCCTTCAGCACCCGCAGCGGCGCGTTCCACGCCTGGAAATCCAGACGCGGCTCAAGCGTGATGACCTTCTCGGGACAGGTGGATTGGCAAAGTCCGCATTGCACGCAGAGGCTTTCGGTAAAACGCAGCATCGCGCGGTCGGGATTGTCCGATAGCGCTCCCGTCGGGCAGGCGGTGACGCAGGCATGGCAGAGCGTGCAACCTTCAACATCCAGCTTCACGCCGCCGAACGGTGCGCCGGCAGCCAGCGGCACCACATCGACGGGGAGGGGGGCAGCGAGGTGGAGTTCACGGAATGTGGTCTCAAGCACGCTACGTTTCGCGCCGCGTGGAATAAAGCCGGCCGGCTTTTGCGTCACGACGCCGGCGGGCGCTGCATCGAGGATGACGCGGAGTTGGTCCGGATCGTCGGTCTCGATGATACGGACAAGGCCTGCGCCGAAGCCGAGCGCTGAAATAATGGCGTCGGACATCTCGGCTGCACGACGAAGCCCGAGAATGTCGTGCCTGGGCCTGGCGCGCGCCAATACGGCGACGCCGGCGCCGCCATACGCAAACACGGCAGCGATGTTCTCGGGTCCGAGCTGCGTCACCTCGTTGAGGCGGAGAGGAAGCACATTCGCCGGCAAACCGGCGCCGAACCGCGCCAGCGCGTCGATCATGTCGTCGCCGTGCTCGCCGTCGTGAAACAGCACAACAGCGTTGCTGCCGCCTGCCTTGCGATAGGTCTGCAACAGCGCGCGCAACCGCCGCATCAGCGCGTCCGCACTCGGCAGCGAGTACGATGCCGCCCCGGTCGGACACACTGAAGCACATGAACCGCAGCCCGCGCACACATTGGCGTCGATCACGACCGAATTGCCGTTTGGCGTGATCGCGCCGGTCGGACACAGGTCGAGACAGCGCGTGCATCCGGTGATGCCGGAGCGCGAATGGGCGCAGAGCGCCCCTTCAAAGTGAATATAGCGCGGCTTGTCGAACGTGCCCACCAGACCGCCCGCATCTGCAATCGCGCGTTCGACGGCGGCCCGGTCGCGCGGATCGGCGCGCAGATATCCCGGACGCAAATCGTGCGCGGGGAACATCGGAACCCCGCCGCTGAGATCGAGGATCAACTCGCAGCTTGAGGTCGCGCCATCGCGCGAGGGCCCGAACACCAGCTTCGCGCGCGAGGATGGCAGCGGCAGCGCGTAGTCGTCGATATCAAGCTCAAACCGGCCGAGATGTCCGCGGGCGTTGCGGATCGTGCCCTTGACGACAGGAAACTCGTTGGTACGCCGTGGCGTCACGTCGCCTGGCCTGGTGAGAAGCACGGTGATGTCGAGACGGTCCGCGAGGCGTTGGGCGGCCTCGATTGCGATCTCGTCGCGGCCATAGATCAGCGCGACGCCGTTGCTCTCGAGTGTCACCAGTGAAATCGGTGGCATGTCCTCGTCTGCTGCGGCAATCAGCGCCGCGGCTTTCGGACCAGCCGCGGCGGCATCGTTCGACCAGCCCCCGGTCTCGCGAATGTTGACGAAGGTAAGCTGCGCTTGCGGGAAATTCTCCGCGACCTCCCTGAACAGCGGCGCTTCCTGGGTGCACGCGACCGTGATGGGCGCGCCGTCGGCAAGGGCTTGCTTGAACCGCTCAAGCTCTAGGCCACACAGCTGGTTGGCCTGCCTGATCCTTGCCGCGCAGCCGCGACCGATCGCCTGCGCATCGAGCGGCATGGTCTTCTCGCAGCTGCAGATCAGGAGATGGGA
>DATDGA010000065.1:0-4301 GCA_036522335.1 Burkholderiales bacterium | reverse complement strand
TGTTCCATGAGCAGGTCGCCGAGCATCTCGCGCATCGGGTAGAGGCGGTTTTCCATCGAGACGTGCTTCTCGGTCGAATCCTCGAGATCCGCCGCGCCGCGCATGAGCTTGAGCGCGTCGTCCTTGCGCCCTTCCGCCTGCGCCCGCCAGGCGCTCGCGGCCAGGACGAGCACCTGGATCTGCTCGGCCCAGTAACTGTTCTCCGCCGACTTGCTCAGGGCCTGGAGCCGATCGATTTCCTCCTTCGCCATCTCGGGTTTCCCCGTCTTCGAGGCGCCCACCGCGCGGGTGAACCGGGGAATCGCCTCCGCGTACGTATAGAGATCCGGCGGAACGGCCAGGCTCGCCGCTTCGGACCAGGCCGCGCGCTCCAGCACGTAGCGCGAGGCGGGCGCAATCATGCCCGTGTCCCTGCCGTAGCTGCGCGCGCCGCTGAACTTGCCGGCCCCCTGCAATTCCCCGATGACGCGCTTGGCCTCGCGGTCCTGGCCGAGCTGCAGGTAGGCGTAGGCCATGAAGTCCTGCGCATGCGGCTCCTGCGCAAACGTCGTTCCGGGGGCGTTTTTCGCGGCATAGTCGCGCGAAGCCTTGACTGCGGCCGTATTGGACCGGATCGAATCCTCCCACCGGCCCAGGATCGAGTAGATGTGCGAGGGCATGTGCTGCGCGTGCGGAGCAGACGGCGCGACCTTGGCGTATTTGTCTGCCGCGGCGACGCCGCGTTCGGCGAGCGGTTCGAAGTCGTAGGTGTGGATGATGTAGTGCGCAAGCCCGGGATGCGCGGGCTGCTCCTTGTCGATCGGTTCGAGGATTCCGCCGGCCTTGAGCTGACGCGCGTAAGTCTTATCGGCGTGATCCACCGCCTCCAGCAGAGCGAGCGCGTAGAAGATCGAGGCCTCCTTGTCGTCAGGATACTTGCGCGCGAGCTCTGCCATCGCCTGCTCGTAGCGTTGGCTGCGCGTGGACACGGGCACTTTGTCGTAGTCCTTGTAGACAACCTCCAACGCGTTCAGCCAATCGCGCTCGCGCTCGGTCTTCGCGACCGCCTTGCCCTGCTGGATCGCTTCGAGCGCGCGCTTGAGACTCTCCTCCGGCCAGGGCGGCACCAGCGGGTTCCCCCGCTGGCTGATCGCGAGTCCCCAGTACGCCATCGCGCACCCGGGATCGGTCTTGATCACACCCTGGAACGCCTTGATGTGCTCGGGGAAGAAGAACGAATGCAGCATCGCCACCGCGCGCTCGAACTGCGGCTGCACGGCCGGGCTGCACGAAGTCGGGAAACTCACCTTGCCGAACTGGCCCTGTCCGCCTGTTGCGGCGGGATCGTCGTCGTGAGCCAGGAGCGGCTGAGCGAGAAAAGCGGCGAGAACCGCCGCGAGAAGTAGCATCCTGTTCATGGTCCACCTCCTCGGATGATGTTTGCAAGCGGTCCGCCGAATTCTGCGCTGCTGCGATCCCGAATGCAATCCGGGAGCCCTATTCGCCTGCCTTGATCCCCGCTTCCTTGATCACCCTCGCCCATTGCGGGGTCTCGCGTTCGATGACGGCGGCGAACTCCGCGGGCGAGTCGCCGATGACGTCGAGACCGAGATCGTTGAACTTTTTGCGTATGTCGGGCATCGCCAGAATTTTCACCGTTTCGCGGTAAAGCTTGTCGATGATCGCGGGCGAGGTCCCGGATGGCGCCATGAGCCCGAACCAGGGCACGGCCTCGAATCCGGGATAGCCGGACTCGGCCATCGTGGGCAGATCGGGGGCGACGCCTGAGCGCTTGACCGAGGTCACCGCGAAAGCGCGCAATTTCCCCTCGCGTACCAGCGGCAGCACGTTCACGACATTGCCGAACGCCATGGTGACGCGGCCGGCGAGCAGGTCCGGCAAGAGCGCGGTCGTGCCGCGGTAGGCCACGGGCTGGATGTCGAGGCGGGCCATGGACTTGAACAATTCGGCCGCGAGATGCTGCGACGTGCCCGCGCCGGCGTGCGCGTAGGTGAGCTTGCCCGGCTGGGCGCGGGCGAGCGCGACGAGCTCCGGCAAAGTTTTTACGGGCACCTCGTTCGGGACGACGAGGACGTTCGCCGCGACGAACACCCGCGCGATCGGAGCGAAATCCTTCACCGGATCGAAGGCGAGCTTGTCGACCATGCTCGGGCTGAAGACGAGCGAGCCGTTGCCGACCATGCCGAGGGTGGTGCCGTCCGGCGCTGCCCTGGCGACGCGAGTCGCCGCGATATTGCCGCCCGCGCCGCTCACGTTCTCGACCACGACCGGCTTGCCCCATGCTTCGGTGAGCTTGTCCGCCAGGAGGCGCGCGCTGACGTCGGGCGCCACGCCCGGCGAAAATCCGACGAGGATGCGCACCGTTTGCTCGGGGTAGTTCGCTTGCGCGAACGAATTTCCCGCCATCGACAGGAGCGACAGCGCAGAAAGAACCCCGATGACTCTCTTCAGCACGATATCAGCCCTTTGACGCCCGCGTCTTAGACCTGCGCCCGGCGAATATTAACCGCTATCTGCGCCGTCATCTGCTGCTGGGGAAAACCCCGATGTTGCAGATCGAGTAAGTGACCGGTGGGGCTACAATCCCGCCATGACGATCGAATTCGCCGACCCCATGTCGCTCATCGAGGCGCGATTCGAGGCACAGAAGATTGCGTTCGGACCGCTCATCTTTCAGGCGGCAAGGCTGCTGCGCGACCTGGGTATCCTCGAGGCCCTCCGGGCGAACCGCTCCGGCCTCACGCTCGGCGAGATCGTCGGCAAAGTCGACTCGTCGCGCTATGGTGTGGTGGTGCTGCTCGAGGCCGGGCTCGCGGCCGGCATGGTGCGCCAGGACGGCGATCGCTACCTCCTCACCACGACCGGCGCGTGCATCCTGAAGGACGACCTGACGCGCATCAACATGGATTTCGTGCACCACGGCTGCTTCCAGGCCATGTATTACCTGGGGGATTCCATCCAAAAGGGCGAGCCCACCGGCCTGAGGAAGGTTTTTGGCGATTGGGAAACGATCTATCGGGCCTTGCCGAGCCTGCCCGAGCCCGTGCGGACCAGCTGGCTGCGCTGGGACCACTACTATTCCGACTCGGCTTTCGCGCAAGCCCTGCCAATCGTCTTCGAACGCTCGCCGCGGAAACTGCTGGACATCGGCGGCAACACAGGAAAGTGGGCGATGCAGTGCGTGCGGCACTCGCCGGATGTCTCGGTCACGATCCTCGACCTCCCCGACCAGGTAGCCGCCGCCAGACAGAACATCGAGGCGCTCGGCCCGCAGAACCGGATCTCGACGCAGGGCATCGACCTGCTTGATCACACGCGAGCCTTTCCAGATGGCTTCGATGCCATCTGGATGAGTCAATTCCTGGTGTGCTTCTCCGAAGCGGACGTGCTCCAGCTGCTGCGGCGGGCCACGGCCGCGATGGGCCCGGACAGCACCCTGTATATCCTCGATACCTTCTGGGACCGGCAGGAGCACGCGGCTGCGGCCTTTTGCCTGCAAGCCATCTCGCCGTACTTCACCTGTCTGGCGAACGGCAGCAGCCGCATGTACAAGTTCTCCGACATCGCCACAATGGTCGAAGCCGCGGGCCTGCGTGTCGAGAAAGTGTCCGACACCCTCGGCGTTTGCTCATCTCTGATCGTCTGCCGCCGGCGCTGAGGCGGCCAGCGCTCAATCGTGGTGTGGGACTTCCGAATGACCGCCTTGGGTCGTGAGCCGGCATCCAAAGGTTTGCCGCCGAGGTTCTATCAAAGCCGCTCGCGGGAAGCAGCGGAACGTGCGCTCAGCGGCACCGCCCTCCATCGTCGGGGCGCCACGAATTGGAAAAGGTGCTCAAGGATTGGAGAAAGACGACGAGGTCGGTCTGCTCCCGCGGGCTGAGGTCGAGCGGCTTCGCGGGCCTGCCGTCCTTCGCGTGCAGGGCGACGGGATCGATGCCCGCGTAGTGGCGCACGACCTCGGCGACGGTCTCGACGCTGCCGTCGCGGCCGTAGGGGGCGGTGAGTATCAGGTTGCGCAGGGACGGCACCTTGAACTCGCCGAAACCCGCCTTCTCCAGTGACGCCTCGCGCGTGCGCGCGGCGCTCGTCCCGGTCTTGTCGTCGTTGTAGGGCGAGAGCAGGTTGAAGCGGCTTTCCGACACCTTCTTGATTCCGGCCGGGCGCCCGGGATCGGCCTGCCCGCGCGGAGCGAACTTTGAGAGGCCGGTGCTGAAGAACTCGCCGCCGGTGAAATTGGGTCCGGAATGGCAGCTGGTGCAGCCGCCCTTCCCGATGAAAATCTTGAGCCCCCGCTGCGCCGG
>DATDGA010000064.1:0-11843 GCA_036522335.1 Burkholderiales bacterium | reverse complement strand
ATGCTGGTCGCGATCGAAGGCGGCGCGCCATCCGAGCTCGCGCGCTTGAGCGGCGAGCTCGCGCGCGCCCTCGCAGCCGACCGGCGCTTCGACTACGTCACCAACGGCGCCGCGCAATTCACGGAACGCGCGCGCGAGCTGGGATTGCGGTATCGCTACCTGCTGAGCCCGGCGCTGGCCGCCGAGAGCTTCGGCGAGCGATCGCTCGCCCGCGTGCTGCGCGAGAACCTCGAGCGGCTCGCGACGCTCGAGGGAACGGCGTTCAAGGCGACGATCGCGCGCGATCCGACGGGCGAATTGCGCGCGCTCGCCGAGACCGTAGGGCAGGGCGCCCCGGCCTCGCGGCACGGCGTGTGGTTCTCGGGAGACGGCGCGCGCGCGCTGCTTCTCGCTCAGACTGCAGCCTCCGGAATCGACGCCCTGCGCCAGCAGGAGGCGGCCGACGCTGTGGCGGGCGCTTTTCGAATTGCCGGAGCGAGCCCCGAATCTCGCGTGCTGGTCAGCGGGCCGGGCGTGTTCGCCGCGCTCACGCGTGCGGCGATCGAGCACGACACCCGCTGGCTGACGGGCGTCGCGGGCGCGCTGGTCCTCCTGATACTGGTCCTGGTATACCGCTCGCCGGGCCCGGTGGCGCTCTCCGCCCTTCCCGTGCTGACGGGCCTCGTCGTGGGAGTCGCGGCGGTGGGCGCATTGTTCGGCACCGTTCACGGCATCACGCTCGCTTTCGGGGCGACGGTGATCGGTGAAGCAGTCGACTACCCGTCCTACGTATTCACGCAGCGGAAGGCCGGCGAATCCGTCCTCGACGTTCTGGCCCGGGTCTGGCCGACCCTGCGCCTGGCGGTGCTCACCACCGTGTTCGGCTCGCTCGCGCTCCTGCTCTCCAGCCTCCAGGGCCTCGCGCAGCTCGGCGTCCTGTCGATGGTCGGCGTGCTCTCGGCGGGTCTGGTGACGCGCTGGGTGCTGCCCGCGCTCGCGCCGGGCCGGGAAGCGCCGCCGCCGCGCTCGCTCCCCTTCAACCTGGTTCGCGCCGGGCTCGCGATGCGGCGCGCGGCCTGGGTCGTCTGGATCCTGCTCGTTCTGGCGCTGGCCGTCATCGCGGTGCGGCACGATCGCATCTGGGACGACGACCTCGGGCACCTGAGTCCGCTGCCCCAATCGGCGCGCGAGCTGAACGATCGGATGAGCGCCGATCTGCGCGCGCCGGACGTGGGCTATCTTCTGATCGCGTCCGCGGCGAGCCGCGAGGAAGCTCTGGAGAACAGCGAGCGGCTCGCAGGCATTCTGCAGGACTGGGTGCGCGAGGGCGCGCTGGAAGGCTTCGATCTGGCGGCACGCTATCTACCGAGCGCGAAGACGCAAGCCCTTCGGCGAGCGGCGCTGCCCGAAGCACGAGACTTGCACGCAAGGCTCGCCCGCGCGCTGCGGGGGCTGCCGTACCGCGCCGACGCCTTTGCGCCTTTCGAGCGCGACGTGGAGGCGGCGCGCCTCGGGCCCCTGCTCACCCTCGAGGGACTGCACGGCACCGGCCTCGACCTGAAGGTGCAGTCGCTGCTCGCCGCCGGCGACGGCGAATGGCACGCGCTCATTCCGCTGAACGGCGTGCGCGACCCGGCGCGGCTGCGCACGCTCGCAGAGCGGCTGCCCGAGAGCGTGCGCGCGAGCTTCCTCGACTTGAAGGGCGAATCGGACCGCCTGATCGGCGGCTACCGCTCGCAGGCGCTCGCGCTCGCGGGCCTGGGCGCTGTGGCGATCGCGCTGCTGCTGCTCTTCGGCCTTCGCAGCCTGCGCAGGGCGCTCTCGATCATGCTGCCGGTCTACGCAGCCATTGCGATGACGGTCGCCTGCCTCGCGCTCCTCGGGATCGGCCTGTCGGTGTTTCACCTGGTTTCGCTCCTGCTCGTGCTCGGCATCGGTCTCAACTACGCGCTCTTTTTCAACCGGGCGGAACCCGGAACCGACAGCGAGCAGGGCACCTCGCTCGCCTTGTCGGTGTGTTTTCTCACCACCTTCGCCGCGTTCGGCTGCCTTGCCACCTCGCGCATCCCGGTTCTGTCGGCGATCGGGCTCACCGTGACCCTCGGCTGCGCTCTGTCGCTTCTCAATTCGATGGTGTTCGGCGGCTCAGGCGGGCAGGTACGCGAAGCGCGCCAATAGCGCGCGGCGATTTTCCGCTCGGGAAGTCGAATCGGTTTGCTATAGTTCGGTCCGAGCCTTCAGGACAGACATTCATGCGAACGCACTACTGCGGCAAGCTGACTGCCGCGCTTCTAGGGCAGACCGTGACGCTCGCCGGCTGGGCGCACCGCCGCCGCGACCACGGCGGGGTGATCTTCATCGACCTGCGCGACCGCGAGGGACTCGCGCAGGTGGTGTCGGATCCCGACCGCAAGGAAACCTTCGCGACTGCCGAGCGCATCCGGAACGAATACGTGCTGAAGGTCACCGGCGTGGTGCGCCGTCGCCCCGAAGGCACCATCAATCCGAACATCGCGAGCGGGGAAGTGGAAGTGCTCGCGCACGAGATCGAGATCCTCAACCCTTCGCTTACGCCGCCTTTCCAACTCGACGACGAGAATCTCTCGGAGACCGTGCGTCTCACGCACCGGGTCATCGATCTGCGCCGCGAGACCATGCAGAAGAACCTGATGCTGCGCTACCGCGTGGCGATGGCGGTGCGGAAATATCTCGACGAGCGCGGCTTCATCGACATCGAGACGCCGATGCTCACCCGCTCGACGCCCGAGGGCGCGCGCGACTACCTCGTGCCCTCGCGCGTGCACCCGGGCGAGTTCTTCGCGCTGCCGCAGTCGCCGCAGCTGTTCAAGCAGCTCCTCATGATCGCCGGCTTCGACCGCTACTACCAGATCACCAAGTGCTTCCGCGACGAGGACCTGCGCGCCGACCGCCAGCCGGAGTTCACCCAGATCGACTGCGAGACTTCTTTTCTCGGGGAAACGGAGATTCGAGCGATCTTCGAAGGCATGATCCGGAGCGTGTTCAAAGAAGTTCTCGGGGCCGCGCTCCCCGACCCGTTCCCGGTAATGAACTACGCGGAGGCCATGCGCGACTACGGCTCGGACAAGCCGGACCTGCGCGTGCCGCTCAAGCTCACCGAGCTCACGGAAGTGATGAAGTCGGTCGAGTTCAAGGTGTTTTCCGGGCCCGCGAACGCTCCGGCCCATCGCGTCGCCGGCCTCTTGATTCCGAAAGGCGGAGAACTCACGCGCGGGGAGATCGACTTATATACGGAATTCGTCGGAATCTACGGCGCGAAGGGCCTCGCCTGGATCAAGTTCAACGATATCGCCCGTGGGCGCGACGGCATGCAGTCGCCGATCGTGAAGAACCTGTCGGACGAGGCACTCTCGGCCATCGTCGATCTTTCGGGCGCGAAGAACGGCGACCTGATGTTCTTCGGCGCGGGCAAGACCAAGGTGGTCAACGACGCGCTCGGCGCGCTGCGGGTGAAGGTCGGCCACGAGAAGGGCTACGCTCAAGAAGGATGGAAGCCGCTGTGGGTCGTGGACTTCCCGATGTTCGAGTACGACGAGGAGGCGAAGCGCTGGAACGCGATGCATCATCCGTTCACCGCGCCCAAGGACGGCCACGAGGACAAGCTCGCGGGCGATCCCGGCGCGGCGCTCGCCAAGGCCTACGACATGGTGCTGAACGGCTCGGAGATCGGCGGAGGATCGGTGCGTATCCACCGCGAGGAAGTGCAGTCGAAAGTGTTCAGGGCTCTTTCCATCGGGCCCGAGGAGGCGACGCAGAAGTTCGGGTTCCTGCTCGAAGCGCTGCAGTACGGCGCGCCGCCGCACGGCGGCATCGCGATCGGCCTCGACCGCACCGTCGCCATGATGGCGGGCACCGAATCCATCCGCGACGTCATCGCCTTTCCGAAAACCCAGCGCGCGCAATGCCTGCTCACGCATGCGCCGTCGCCCGCGGACGAAAAGCAGTTGCGCGAGCTGCACATCCGCTTGCGCAAGGCGGAGAGTTGAACGCATGAATGCCGAGTGGATCAAAGACGCGGCGAAGGCGGGCGTCTATCAGCTCACCGCCGATGCGCGTGAGCTCGCCGGCGCCGCGGCGGCGGCCGGGCTGATGGTGGTCTACGTCGACATCCATCATGCGCACGACCGGGAGGATTTCCTGGCCGACGCATCCAGAGCCATGAGGTTCCCCGAAGCCGAGAGCGCGAGCTGGGATGACTTCGCGAAGGGTCTCAAGGATCTTTCGTGGATTGAGGCAAAAGGCTGGGTGGTGATCCTCGAGAAGAGCAAGCATTTCTGCGGAGGCCACGGGCACGAAGCGAAGGAGACGCTGGCCGCGATGGACGCGGCCGCGGCTCACTGGCGCGGACAGGGCAAGCCCTTCTGGACGCTGATCGCCGGGCCCGACGGCTGGAAGTCCGGCTGGCCGGACATGCCGGTGGGCTGAGCCCGCGACTGGCCTTCTACGCGCGCGTCAGACGCTGCCGCAGCTCGGGCACGAAGCGCTGGATGGTGTCGTCCGCGACTTCGCAGCGATCGCTCCGCTCCCAATACTGCCGCACGGCCTCGGGGTCACGAAATTCGGGGTGGTGATTGTCCTGCCAGCGCGCGACCTTTTCGGCAAATTCCTGCGTCGAGCGAAGCCGGTAGTGGTTGATCCGGAGCCGTGCTCCGAAGAACGGATTGTTTTCGTTGCGCCACGGGTGGGTCACGCGAGCGCCGAATTCGTCGACCAGAGTCCAGGGCTCGGCCAGGATGAACTGATGCGGGTTGTGCACACCGATGACTCGCGTCGGATCGATGATGGACTTGTAGATGCGATTTTCGTCGTGATCGTCCGGAAGGCGCATCCGGAACGAGGCGGTCTGGAGCGCCGGGGCTTCCTTCAGGCCTGAAGACCCGAAGCACGCCGAGTTGACCGCGAGCGCAGCGTGCCGCTCGTACCGGGCCAGGACTTCCGGAACCTTGCCCGCTTCGACCGGCAGGAGAAACTCATCGACATCCAGGAAAGCGAGCCACCGGGCCCGGCCCATCGCGGCCCGCAGCAAATCGATATAGATATCCATCTGAAATTTGACGAACGGTCCTCCGGGGCGACTGTAGAAAAACACCTCGCCGCGCTGGATGTAGGGATTCAGAAGATCGCGCGCGGCCTCGGGCGAGTCGTCGTTGCTCGCCATGTAGAAGCGTTCGACCCCGATGAGGCGGTGATATTCGATCCACTCGCGCAGATATCGCAGTTCATCCTTGAATACGCAGCAGGCGGCGAGGTAATCCATAAATCCAATGAGTCGGGAAGAGGGTCGGCTTCCGATCCGCTTATGATATCGGACCTCGGCGATCCGCCGCCGGAACCTCGCCCGATGAATCCGTCCTACAAGATCCCCCGATCGGTGCTGGTCGTGATCCACACGCCCGACCTGCAGGTGTTGATGATGCAGCGCGCCGGCTGGCCGGAATTCTGGCAGTCGGTCACCGGGAGCGTGGCGCGCGAAGACGAGCCTTTGCTGGACACGGCGGTTCGCGAGGTGCGCGAGGAAACCGGGCTCGACGCGACCCGCTTCGACCTGCGCGACTGGGACATCGAGAACCGCTTCGAGATCTTCATGAAGCACCGGAGCCGCTACGCACCGGGAGTCACGCACAACGTCGAGCGCGTTTTCAGCATGTCGGCGCCCGAACCGCTCGCCGTCACGCTCGACCCCGCGGAGCACCTCAGCTACGAGTGGCTGCCCTGGCGGGACGCCGCGGCGCTCACCATCTCCTGGACCAACCGCGACGCGATCCTCGCCCTCCCGAAAAGGCAGGCCGGCGTCAGGGCGCGGTAAGGTCCTCGCGCTTGCGGCGGAATAGGCGCTTGCTGCATGCTGTTGGCATGGTCATGACACCGACGCGCTTCGGCGCCGCCGTCTTCTTCGCGCTCGCCGTCGCGACGGGTCTCGCGCGCGCGGACGGCGGGGAAATCGAGTCCCGGATCGAGCGGCAGGGGGAATTCATCGCGGTCAACGCAACGGTCCTGATGCAGGTCGATACGCGAATCGCCTGGGAAGTGCTCTCGGACTACGACGGTCTCGCGCGATTCATCCCGGACATGACGAGCTCGCGCGTCGTGTCGCGCGACGGCAACCGCGTGACGGTGGAGCAGAAGGGCGAGTTCGGATTCTTCTTCTACCGCCAGCCCGTGGAAGTGATGCTCGAGGTCACGGAACGGCCGCCGCTCCGGATCGACGCGCGCCGCATCGCCGGAAACATCAAGGATCTGGAGACCCGCTACGAGCTCTCCGAATCGGCAGTTGGAGTGAGGCTCAGCTACACCGGCCGCTTCATACCGGACTTCTCCGTGCCTCCCTTGTTCGGCATGCCGATGGTGCGAAGGGTTGTCGAGCGCAGGTTCCGCGCCATGGCCGAGGAAATCGAGCGGCGCGACACCCTAGCACGGAGCGCGCCCAAGCCGTAGATCGCCACGCGGAGCAAAACACGTCGGCAAACGCACGTGAAGGATCCGCCCTCGCGAGCAGACCCTTCGGATGCGTTTGCTTGCGTGGAGCGGGGCTGCCGGGACGAAACCCCGGCCCTGCCCCGGAAAGATCAGAACTTGTAGATAGCCTGCAGCGCCGCGGTGAGCAGGCTCTTGGCGGCCGAGCCGTCCGAATCGACGAACACGCTGCTGCTGGCCCGGTCCCCGCGGACTTCGCCGCGCAGCTCGATGCTGGCGTTCGGCAGGTACGAAAGCGTCAAGGTCACCTCCTTGTACTTCACGCCCGTGGCAGTGCCCGTGGCGAAGGGAGAGGTGTTGAAGTGGAAGCCGTTCTTGTCGTCGAACATCTCGGCACGCGCCACGGCACGCCACCTGGAGTTGAGCATGTAGGTGAAGTAGCCCGCGGCGCCGTTGTACTTCGCCGTGCCGACGGCGGTGTTTTCCTGCGAGACGTACAACACCTCCGCGCCCACGCTCATCGAGTTGCTGATGATGTAGTTGGCGACGGCATCGAGGGCATTGCGCATGCCCTGCGGGCCGGTACCGGTCTGCACGCCGCCCGCCGACGCCGACTCCTGGCCGAAGTAGCCGGAGACCGTGACGGTCAGCGGCTTCAGCGGGTTGAGCGTCGCGCCGAGCTCGAGCGTCTTGCCCCGGTTGCCGTCGGTGAGCTGATCCCAGCCGTTGTTGAGGCCGCCGTAGACCGTCACCGTGTCGCTTGGAGCGTAGCTCGCGCGCACGCCGGTGTGCGTAAACGGAATTGCGCCGAACAGGATCGAGCGCGAAAAGTTTACGTTACCCGTGCTGGCGATCACCTCGGTCCCCGCGAGCGTCGTGAACTTGCCCGCCATCAGCGTGAGTGCTCCGGCGGAGTACTGCCCGTAGGCCTGGGTGAGATCGAAAGTGGACGCTGTCGTCTCGGGGAAGGAATGAATCACCTGGGCGTCCGACCCGATCGTGAGATTGACCACGCCGCCGAATCCTTCCTTCGGTGTCTTGGCGACCGTCAGGCCGAACTGGTGCAAGTCGAAGGAGTTGTTCTGGGAATCGAACACGCGGTCCGAAAACCCTGCTGGCGGTGCTGCTTGGATGTTTCGGTTGGCGTAGGAGTAAGCCGCGTCGATGTACCCGTTCACGCTGACGCCCGAGGCATCGAGTACTTGACTGAGCGTGGGGACCCTGGCCTGAGCCAGGGCCGTCGCGGGCGCCGCGAACGCGGCGGAGACTGCGGATGCGATGAGAAGCTTCTTCATGGTGAGCGTCCTTTCGTGGTAGGGAAAAAATAAATCGACTGCTTTTTGTTTTCGCTTGGAGGCTTCGACTTCAACACTGCCGGGCTGCTCGATCAGCCGGGGTCGCATCGGACTCATCGCCCGAAACGCCCTCCCCCTTTACTTCCCGTCCCGACCAACGTAACTGAGTTCGCTCGTGCCGCACTCCTCGAGAAATGTGAAAAATTTCCGGAGACACAACCCCGGAAGCGGCGCAAGGATAGACTAAAAAGTGTTTTTTTCCAACTGCAATTTTTCACACGGCCTGCCGCAGCTCCCGGATCGATGCGTTTCGCGCGCGGCTGCTATGATGCGCTAGATCGCCGAACGAATGCGTCAGAACCTCCGACGAATGCCTGGTCCGATCGGCGTATCCCGATGCGTGGGAAGTGCACCGTGAATTTACACATCGCCACCTACAACATCCACAAGGGCTTCTCGCAGTTCAACCGCCGCATGATGATCCACGAGCTGCGCGATCACCTGCGCCTGCTCGACGCCGACATCATCTTCCTGCAGGAGGTTCAGGGTCAGCATCGCCGCCACGCCGCGCGCTTCGAGGACTGGCCCGACGAGCCCCAATACGAATTCCTCGCCGACGAAGTGTGGAACGACTTCGCCTACGGCCGCAACGCCGTGTACGACCACGGCCACCACGGCAACGCGATCCTCAGCCGCTACCCGATCCTGCGGGCCGAAAACCAGGACGTGTCGACCCACAGCCTCGAGCGCCGCGGTCTCCTGCATTGCGAGATCGGCATTCCGGGGCTCGCCGACCCGCTGCATTGCATCTGCCTGCATCTCGCGCTGCACGAGCGGGGCCGGCGCCATCAGGTCGGCGCGCTGATCGAGCGGCTGAACCGGGAAGTGCCGCGGCGCATGCCGCTCCTCGTCGCGGGCGACTTCAACGACTGGCGCAATCTCGCCGGCAAGCGCCTCGCCGAAGCGCTCGGTCTGCACGAGGCGCTCGCCGACCACTGGGGCAGGCCGGCGCGCAGCTACCCGAGCGCCTTCCCCATGCTGCGCCTGGACCGCATCTACATGCGCGGCTTCCACGTGAGCCATACCGAGATCCATCGCGGCCCCTCGTGGTCGCGCCTGTCCGATCACGCGGCGCTCTCGGCGCACCTGCAACTGGCCTGAACGCGCCGCCATGCGGGCGCACTTCCTCGGAGGCAATCGCGTCGCACTCCTGCGCTCGGGCACCGAGTACTTCCCGGCGCTGATGACGGCGATCCGGGCGGCGAAAAGCGAGATCTTCCTCGAGACCTACATCTACGCGAGCGACGGCACCGGGGAGCGGGTCACCGAGGCGCTGTGCGCCGCGGCCCGGCGCGGAGTCGCGGTGCACGTGCTCCTCGACGGCTTCGGCTCGAAGGACATGCCGGAGAAGATGCGGCGTGAGCTGCTCGACGCGGGCGTGCAGATCCTCGTGTACCGTCCGAAGATCTCGCCCTTGACCTTGCGCCGCGACCGGCTGCGACGCATGCACCGCAAGCTCGCAGTCGTCGATGGACGCGTCGCGCTCGTCGGCGGCATCAACATCATCGACGACAAGGACACGCCGCACCAGGTCACGCCGCGCTACGACTACGCGATGAGAGTGGAAGGGCCGCTGCTCGGGCCGATCCACGATTCGGCGGTGCGCCTGTGGAACCGCGTCGCGTGGCGACGGGTGCAGAACGGCCTGTACCTCAGGCACTGGACCCTGCCCGACACCGCGCGCAAGGGCGATCAGCGCGCGGCCTTCGTTGTGCGCGACAACTTCCGCCACCGGCGCGACATCGAGCAGGCGTACCTCGAAGCGATCGATTCCGCGAGAGAGGAGATCCTCATCGCCTGCGCCTACTTCTTCCCCGGCATCCGCTTCCGCCGGGCGCTGGCGCGCGCCGCGGCGCGCGGAGTGCGCGTGGTGCTGCTGCTCCAGGGGCGGGTCGAATACGTCTGGCTGCACTATGCCTCGCGCGCGCTCTTTGGAATGCTGCTCGACGCGGGCATCGAGATCCAGGAATACCACCGCAGCTTTCTGCACGCGAAGGTCGCGGTGATCGACGGCCGCTGGGCGACGGTGGGCTCCTCCAACATCGACCCGTTCAGCCTGCTGCTCGCGCGCGAGGCGAACGTCGTGGTCGAAGACCGCGCCTTCGCTTCCGCGCTGCACCGCTCGCTGCTGGACGCGATGGAAAAGGGCGCGAGGGCGGTGCCGAAGCGGCGCTGGTTCGCCCTGTCGATCTGGAACAAGATCCCCATCTGGATCGCCTACGGGTTCGCGCGCTTCGCCATCGGGATGGTAGGATTCAACGGGCGGTTTTGAGGACCCCGCTTGGCAGACAGGGAGGACCGTCCGCATGCCGAAATACTCGACCGAATCCATCCGAACCGTAGCACTCGTCGGCCACACCGGCTCGGGCAAGACGACCCTCGCCGAGGCGCTGCTCGCCAGGGCGGGCGCCATCCCCGCGACGGGCAGCGTGGAGAAGGGCAACACCGTCTGCGATTTCGATCCGCTCGAGAAGGAGTACAAGCATTCGCTCAACTCGGCGCTGGTCAATTTCGCCTGGAAGAACGTCCACATCCACCTGATCGACACGCCGGGGTCGCCGGATTTCATGGGGCAGGCGATCGGCGCGCTCGCCGCGGTGGAGACCGCGGTGGTGGTGGTGAACGCCGAGACCGGCATCCAGCTAGCCACCGACCGCATGCTGAAATGGGCGGCGAAGAGAAATCTCTGCCGCATGATCGTGATCAACCGCATCGACGCGGAGAACGCCGATCTTCCGGGGATGCTCGCGCGGATCCAGCAGGCGGTCGGCAAGGAGTGCCTGCCGATCAACCTGCCCTCGAAAGGCGGCACCGACGTGGTGGACTGCTTTTTCAATCCCGACGGCGAGGCGGATTTTTCGTCGGTCAAGGAGGCGCACTCGGCGCTGGTCGACCAGGTGGTGGAGGTGGACGAGGCGCTGATGGAGAAGTATCTCGAGCAGGGGGAAGTCGAACCCGAGCAGCTGCACGCGCCTTTCGAGAAGGCGCTGCGCGAGGGGCACCTCATCCCGGTGTGCTTCGCCTCCGCGAAGAACGGCGCGGGCATCGCCGCACTGCTCGATGTCTTCGCCAAGCTCGCGCCAAACGCGACCGAGGGCAACGCGCCGCCGTTCTTGAAGGGCGAAGGGGCCGAGGCTCAGGAATTCTTCGCCGTGCCGGGCGCGAAGGCGCACGTGCTCGCGCACGTGTTCAAGGTGCTGATCGACCCTTTCATCGGCAAGGTGGGGATTTTCCGCGTGCACCAGGGCACGCTCACGCCGAACACCCAGCTTTTCGTCGGCGACGGCCGGCGCCCGTTCAAGGTCGGGCACCTGTTTACGATACAGGGCAAGGATTACGTCGAGACCGACGCCCTGGTGCCGGGGGACATCGGCGCGGTGACCAAGGTCGAGGAGATCGAGTTCGACCGCGTGCTGCACGATTCGCACGACGAGGACCACATCCACCTGCGGCCGCTCGAATTTCCCGTGCCGATGTACGGCATCGCGGTCGAGACCAAGAAAAAAGGCGACGAGCAGCGTTTGTTCGAAGTGCTGCACAAGCTCGAGATGGAGGACCCGTGCTTCAAGCTCGAGCGCCACGCGACCACCAACGAAACGGTGATCCGGGGCCTGGGTGAGCTGCACATGCGCGTCAAGCTCGACAAGATGCTGCAGCAGTACAAGATGGAGCTCACCACCAAGCCGCCCAAGATTCCGTACAGGGAGACCATCACCAAGCTCGCCGAAGGGCATAGCCGCCACAAGAAGCAGACGGGCGGCGCGGGGCAGTTCGGCGAAGTGTTCCTGCGGGTGGAGCCGCTGCCGCGCGGCAAAGGCTACGAGTTCGTCGACAAGGTGAAAGGGGGCGTGATCCCGAACGTCTTCATCCCGGCGGTGGAGAAGGGCGTGCGCATGGCTCTGGATTCGGGCGTGATCGCCGGCTACCCGGTCCACGACATCCGCGTCACTGTATACGACGGCAAACACCACGCGGTGGACTCGAAGGAAGTCGCGTTCGTGTCGGCGGGGCGCAAGGCGATCATCGACGCGTTCTCCAAGGCCGCGCCCATCGTCC
>DATDGA010000063.1:0-16923 GCA_036522335.1 Burkholderiales bacterium | reverse complement strand
ATATGGCCAAGACCTACACAGGGGCCGCGCTCTATACCGAGCAAGACAAATTTCAGAAGATTGAGTTCAGTGATATCGACAAGGGGAAGCTTTCTTCGAAGAAGTCCAATGACGGCTGGATCGCAATCGTCCAGCACTATTTTGTAGCTGCTCTTCTACCGCCGGACAAGGTCCAACGCGATTTCTACGCGAGCAAGCTCGCCGACGATTTCTACTCAGTAGGTGTGAAGGTACCGGTTGGACCGGTTGAACCGGGCGCTTTCGCGAGCGTTGCGGTCCAGCTCTACGCCGGTCCGCAGTACCAGGACCACCTGAAAGCGGTCGCGCCCGGATTGGAGCGGGTTGTGGACTATGGATTGCTGACTGTGATTTCCGCGCCGCTATTCTGGGTGCTGAAGTTTTTCCACGGGTGGGTGGGCAACTGGGGCTTAGCGATCATTCTTCTGACTGTGGTCATAAAGCTGATCTTTTTCCCACTATCGGCTGCGAGCTATCGCTCAATGGCGAAAATGAAGTTGGTGACGCCGCGGCTCATGAAAATCCGCGAGCAGTACGGCGACGACAAGATGAAAATGAACCAGGCGATGATGGATCTTTACAAGACCGAGAAAATCAACCCGCTTGGGGGCTGTTTGCCGATCCTAGTGCAGATCCCGGTGTTCATCGCGCTCTACTGGGTGCTTCTGGAGAGCGTAGAGTTGCGCCAGACCCCGTTCTACCTTTGGATCACCGATCTTTCAGCGGCCGATCCCTGGTTCGTGCTTCCAACCCTGATGATGGCCTCGATGATCATTCAAACCAGGATGAACCCGACGCCGCCCGACCCGGTTCAAGCCAAGGTCATGATGATCATGCCGTTTGCGTTCGGGGTGATGTTCTATTTTTTCCCGTCTGGCCTGGTTCTCTATTGGTTCGTAAATAATATCTTGTCGATCCTGCAGCAATGGCAGATCACGCGCATGATCGGAGGGACAAAAGCATCCGCCAGTGCAAAGCACTAAGTAGCGCCTGAGTGCCGGGATAACGTCTGAGAAGCGAATGACATGGTAGGGCCGTCCGAGGGTGACACTATCGCGGCGGTCGCAACCGCGGCGGGGCGAGCGGGCATCGGAATCGTGCGCGTTTCTGGGAGGAGTCTCGAGACGTTCGCGACCGGGTTGCTCAGCTCTGTTCCGGTGATGCGTCTAGCCACGCGAGTGACATTCCGCGACGCTACGGGCGAGCCGATCGACGATGGCATCGCGCTTTTTTTTCGTGCGCCGGCTTCGTACACGGGCGAGGATGTGCTCGAACTGCATGGCCACGGTGGACCAGTAATCGTGCAGATGGTCTTGAGGCGATGCATTGAGCTCGGCGCTCGCCTTGCCGAGCCCGGGGAATTTACGCGCCGCGCCTTTCTGAACGGCAAACTCGATCTCGCGCAAGCAGAGGCGGTGGCCGACCTTATTGAGGCGGCCACCGAGACTGCTGCGCGCTGCGCGCTGCGTTCCTTGCGAGGCGAATTTTCAGAGCTCATTGGGAATCTCTCGACGCACCTCGTCGAGTTGCGCGCACTGGTTGAGGCGACGCTGGATTTTCCCGAGGAGGAGATCGACCCCATTGACCGTGACGATGCCCGGGAACGGCTGAAGCAACTGCAGGACGAAGTACGCGATTCGCTTGCTCGCGGCCGCCGGGGCAATGTGCTGCTAAGTGGACTCCAAGTCGTGCTGGCTGGTCAGCCCAACGTAGGAAAATCCTCACTTCTCAACCGGCTCGCGGGAGAGGAGGTAGCCATAGTGACCGAAATCCCCGGCACTACGCGGGATGCCGTCCGGCAGACTATTCAGATCGACGGCGTACCCATGAGTATTATCGACACAGCTGGCCTTCGCGACACTGACGACAAAGTTGAATCAATCGGCATCTCCCGCACCTGGGAGGTTATTGAACGCGCTGATGTACTGCTTTTGGTCGTAGACGCACGTGTCGGCGTTGCCGACCCCGATCGGGCCATCGTCGCTCGCCTACACGGAAAGCTGAAATTCGTTACGGTATTCAACAAGATCGACATTGCTCACCACGCGCCGGGGGCAGAAAGTGAAGCGCAGAGCTGGCGCGTATATCTCTCCGCCAAAACCGGGGACGGCGTAGACGCGCTGCGTAACATCTTACTGAGGCTTGCTGGTTGGCAGCCCGGGGGAGAGGACGCAATCATGGCGCGCGAACGGCACCTTAGAGTCTTGGAGGGGGTCGCCGAGTCCCTTGATCGAGCGGCAGGCGCGATACTACAGAGCGATCTATTCGCCGAGGAACTTCGGATTGCGCAAGGCGAGCTTAATGGAATCACCGGAGAGTTCACTACCGAAGATCTGCTAGGGCAGATCTTCGCGCGCTTCTGCGTCGGAAAATAGCAGATACGAACAACCTCCTACCGCGCCTCCCTGAACAGGCCTTAACCCGGTCCGGATGACACACAATCCGGTTCTCATTGGTTTAGCCATCTGCGCTGCTGGCGGTGGGCTTTTCAGCGCCTTGCGCGCTCCGCTGCCGTGGATGATCGGGCCACTGCTCGCGATGGCGTGCGCGAAACTCTTCGGCGCCCACGTTGCGTCGCCGAGGAATGGGAGAGCAATCGGACAGCTCGTCATAGGCTGCGCGCTCGGCTTGTACTTCACTCCAGTGGTGGCGCGCGAGGGCGCGGCGCACTGGTACTTACTGATTGCCGCAGCGGTATTCGCGGTGCTGCTCTCTTACGGGAGTGGATGGTTTCTCTCGCGTAGCACGGGTCTCGATGGCACTACGGCACTTTTCGCGAGCGTGCCCGGTGGAGCGGCCGAAATGCCCATCTTGGGCGAGCGCTTTGGTGCGCGAACCGACCGCGTGGTGCTCGCGCAATCGCTGCAGGTAATGACGGGTGAGATGCGCCCTGCGCGCGTAGTCGAGGCGGCCTGATTTTTGCAGTGAAGACCTTCAGTGTGGGATTTTCGAGGTTCCCTTATATCGTGGTAGAGTTCGCACCCTTGAAGTTCTTGCACGACCGGCAGCCCTATTTGCCGCCAGGTCGTCATCGCGAGGCCCCGGCATGAATCAACCTTACGTTCCTGCTATTGACATTGGCGCACCCGGCTACGTCCAGCACGGCGAGGTAAAAGAATGGGTCGCACGAATAGCGGCATTGACGAAGGCCGAACGTATTCATTGGTGTGATGGTTCGCAGCAGGAATACGATCGCCTGTGCGGCGAGATGGTCGAATCAGGGATGCTGAAGACGCTGAATCCCAGGCTGCGGCCGAACTGCTTCCTTGCGCTCTCTGATCCCAACGACGTCGCGCGAACCGAAGATCGGACTTTCATCTGCTCGAAGCAGAAGGAAGACGCGGGTCCCACGAACAACTGGGTTGATCCCCGCGAAATGCGCGCGACACTGGACGGGCTCTTCGACGGCTGCATGCGGGGCCGAACGCTGTATGTGGTTCCGTTTTCCATGGGACCGCTCGGCTCCCACATCGCTCACATCGGTATAGAACTCACCGACTCACCCTACGTAGTGGTCAGCATGCGCATCATGACGCGCATGAGCAAGAAGGTATGGGAAATCCTCGGGAAGAATGGACCCTTCGTGCCCTGCGTTCATTCAGTCGGCGCGCCGCTTGCTCTGGGCCAGAAGGATGCTCGGTGGCCGTGTAGCAAAGAACACAGGTACATCGTCCACTACCCGGAGACCAAGGAAATTTGGTCGTTCGGTTCCGGCTATGGAGGAAACGCCCTGCTTGGCAAGAAATGTTTCTCGCTTCGCATAGCGTCGATCATGGGGAAAGAGCAGGGTTGGCTCGCCGAGCACATGTTGATTCTCGGTGTGACCCCACCTTCCGGGGAAAAGATCTACGTGAGCGCGGCGTTTCCTTCGGCGTGCGGCAAGACAAATTTCGCCATGCTGATTCCACCGCCGGCGTTAAAGGGTTGGAAGGTCTCTACAGTTGGGGAAGACATTGCGTGGATCAAGCCAGGCAGGGACGGTCGCTTCTACGCGATCAATCCTGAATCTGGATTTTTCGGTGTTGCCCCGGGAACTTCGGAGAAAACCAATCCTAATTGCATGGCGATGATAAAGAGCAACACGATATTCACGAACGTGGCGATGACCCCGGAAGGAGACGTGTGGTGGGAGGGAATGACCGATAAAGCCCCCGCCAAGCTTATTGATTGGCAAGGGAAGGAGTGGACTCCGGACTGCGGCTGGAAAGCGGCGCATCCTAACGCCCGATTCACGGTTGCCGCATCGCAGTGTCCCTCGATAGACTCGGACTGGGAGAATCCGCAGGGCGTTCCGATATCGGCCTTCGTGTTCGGAGGCCGGCGCTCTGACACGATTCCGCTGGTGACCGAGGCTTTCGACTGGGACGCGGGTGTCTACGTCGCTGCAACGATGGGCTCGGAGACTACCGCGGCGGCTACCGGGCAGGTCGGCGTCGTCAGGCGCGATCCCATGGCGATGATTCCATTCGTCGGGTACAACATGGGCGATTACTTCAACCACTGGCTCAGGCTGGGTCGGTCGGTGGCCAAGCGCCCGCGCATTTTCTGCGTCAATTGGTTCCGTACTGATTCCAATGGCAAGTTCATCTGGCCGGGATTCGGCGAGAACGTGCGGGTGCTCAAGTGGATCGTGGAGCGCTGCCAAGGAAAAGGGCACGCGGTAGAAACTCCCATCGGTTACGTGCCTGACTTCGGGGACCTAGAGTGGAAGGGGCTGGAGAGCTTCGACAAGGACAAGTTCAGACGAGTCAGCACGGTCGATCCTGACGAATGGAAGGAGGAGTTGAAGCTGCAGGATGAATTGCTGCAGCTGCTGGGCAGCCGCTTGCCGCGAGAACTTGCTGCTCGGCGTGAAACGCTTAGACGTTCCCTGGGTTGAGTTCCGAAGTTCCCGCGGGAAGAGGGTCTCTTGAGATTCCGAGATTTGCGGATGATATCGTTTAAGCTACTGTTTATATAACACAAGTTTGGTGTGTTGGCTGTTAGGAAGTAGTAGACTTGAAACCCAGCAAGCTGTTGTGAATCCGGGTGAAGTCCGTGTGTGAGGCGGATGTTTCACGTGAAACATCCTTCTTGATCCGCTGGCTATTCCAATAGTCCTCCGCTTTGACTGAATCCCTCTCTCGATATCGGACGTTTCCACTTGAAACCCTGTCTCTGGTCATGGAATACCTTTAGAATTCGCTTGATTTTTGCGTGGTCACCCGATGCATTTTCCTACCCAGTTTGAAGTCATTGTAGTCGGTGGCGGCCACGCCGGCACCGAGGCCGCGCTCGCGGCCTCTCGGGCTGGTTGTCGGACGCTTTTGCTGACCCACAACATCGAAACCCTAGGTCAAATGTCGTGCAACCCGTCTATCGGGGGCATCGGGAAGGGGCATCTCGTCAAGGAAGTGGACGCTTTGGGCGGAGCCATGGCGATTGCGACCGATGAAGCCGGAATCCAGTTCCGCATCCTGAACTCTTCCAAAGGTCCCGCGGTCCGCGCGACGCGCGCGCAAGCTGATCGCCTCCTATACAAGCGCGCGATTCGATCGCGGCTCGAAAACCAGCCCAACTTGAGCTTGTTCCAGCAGCCGGTGGATGACCTCCTGCTAGAGGGCGATCGCGTTGCTGGAGTGGTCACTGAGCTCGGCGTTTGTTTTTCCAGCCGCGTGGTGGTGTTGACTACCGGGACTTTTCTGTCCGGTCGTGTCCATATCGGATTGTCGACCTACGAAGCCGGTCGAGCCGGTGACCCGCCTTCGCTTAGCCTTGCTGCGCGTCTGCGTGAGCTCAAACTTCCGGTGGGTCGCCTGAAAACCGGAACGCCGCCCCGACTCGATGGCCGTAGCATTGATTTTTCGGTCATGGAGATGCAACCAGGTGACGAGCCGGTACCCGTCTTTTCGTTTGTCGGAGTGGCGGATATGCATCCTCGCCAATTGTCGTGCTGGATCACTCACACCAATCCGCGCACGCATGAGATCATCCGCGGCGGCCTGGACCGCTCGCCGATGTACAACGGGATGATCGAAGGAATCGGACCGCGCTACTGCCCATCGATCGAGGACAAGATTCATCGATTTGCCTCCAAGCAAAGTCATCAGATTTTTCTCGAGCCCGAAGGACTCACCACCCACGAGTTTTACCCGAACGGGATCTCGACGAGTTTGCCCTTCGATGTGCAGATTGAGCTGGTGCGTAGTATCCGGGGGCTGGAGCAGGCCCATATCCTGCGACCGGGCTACGCTATCGAGTACGACTACTACGATCCGCAGAATCTGAAGTCATCGCTGGAGACGAAGTCAATCTCGGGCCTATTCTTCGCGGGACAGATCAATGGCACCACCGGCTACGAGGAAGCGGCGGCGCAAGGGATTCTCGCCGGGATCAACGCGGCGTTGTTTACCAAGGGCCAGGTTGGCTGGTGCCCACGACGCGACGAAGGCTACATCGGAGTCCTGGTAGACGACCTCGTTACGCGCGGTGTTTCGGAGCCGTATCGTATGTTCACCAGCCGCGCGGAATACCGGCTCATTTTGCGAGAAGACAATGCGGACTTGCGGCTCACCGAGACCGGTCGTAGGCATGGTGTGGTGGACGATGCCCGCTGGGACGCTTTCAATCGCAAACGGGACGCAATCGCCCAGGAGCAGGAACGGCTCAAGTCCACTTGGGTGAACCCCAAGTCTTTGCCTGCTGAAGTCGCAGAGCGGGTACTCGGAAAGCAGATCGAACGCGAATATTCGCTGATGGATCTGCTGAAGCGGCCGGGCGTGAGTTACGCTTCTCTCGCCGAGCTTTCAGAGAGCGCTACACCCGTCGCCGATGCGGCGGTTACCTCGCAAGTGGAAATTCAGGCCAAATACCAGGGATATGTTACCCGTCAGCATGAAGAAATCGCGCGGCAGGAGCGCTACGAAGCCATGACCCTGCCATGCGATCTCGACTATCGAAGCGTGCGCGGATTGTCAATCGAAGTGCAGCAGAAGCTGAGCCAGCATAGACCTGAAACGATCGGCCAGGCCTCGCGCATCTCGGGGATCACTCCAGCCGCGATTTCGCTTTTGCTCGTTCATTTGAAGCGCGGGGTAGGCAAGCCGGAAAGGTCGGCTGCATGACGACACTAGCGGCGGGACCGGCGCAGGCTGACCTTGACGGGCGCCTCAAAAAGGGAATTGCGGAATTGAATCTCGCCCTAGGCCCCGAAGGGAGAAACAAACTTCTCCAGCATGTTGTGCTTCTGGAAAAGTGGAATCAGACCTATAACCTGACGGCCATACGCGACAGGGCCAGTATGGTTAGCGGCCATCTACTCGACTCCCTTGCGGTGATTCCTCACTTAAGCCCGGCGCGTATTCTCGATGTTGGCAGCGGCGCCGGTTTACCCGGAGTTCCACTTTCAGTGGCCATGCCGAGAACCCACGTCGCGTTACTCGACTGCAATCACAAGAAAGCGGCCTTCCTCAAGCAGGTGATGGCAGAGCTTGAGCTAAGAAACGCGAGCGTAGTGTGCGAACGTGTCGAGTCTTGGCACCCGGCCGAAAAATTCGATTGCATTATCTCCCGCGCGTTCGCGGAAATCGCCGAGTTCGTCACGCTCACCAGCCATTTGCTCGCGCCGGGCGGCGTGCTCGCGGCGATGAAGGGCGTCTATCCCTTCGAAGAGGTCGAGAGCCTGCCGCCCGACTTCCGTCTGCGGGGCGCACACGCTCTTGCCGTCCCCGGGCTCGGGGCGGAGCGACATTTGGTGCTGATCGAGCGCGCATGACGCGCATTCTCGCCATTACCAATCAAAAAGGTGGGGTCGGGAAGACCACCACCAGCGTTAATCTTGCAGCGGGCCTCGGGCAGTCCGGGATGCGCGTGCTACTTGTTGATCTGGATCCGCAGGGCAACGCCACTATGGGGAGCGGCATAGACAAGCGCACACTGAAAACTTCCGTCTACCAAGTGCTTCTGGGGCTCGCCACCGCGGATTCGGCACGCTTGAAATCGGAATCGGGCGGCTACGACCTGATCCCCGCTAACCGCGATCTCGCTGGGGCAGAAGTAGAGTTGGTCGATCTAGAGCACCGCGAGTCGCGCTTGAAGAGCGCGCTCGAGTCGATTGCTGGCCAGTACGAATTCATCCTGCTTGACTGCCCCCCCGCACTCAACATGCTAACTGTGAATGGATTGGTCGCAGCTGACGCAGTTATGATTCCGATGCAATGCGAATACTACGCGCTTGAAGGGCTCTCCGACCTCGTCAACACGATCAAGAGGGTACGGCAGCACCTGAATCCGAAGCTCGAAATCGAAGGACTGCTTCGAACGATGTACGACCCTCGCAATGCGCTCGCACAACAAGTGTCGGCTCAACTGCAAGAGCACTTCGGAAAGAAAGTCTACGACACCGTGATTCCGCGAAACGTACGGCTGGCTGAAGCGCCAAGCTTCGGCGCACCTGCCGTGAAGCTCGATGGCGAATGCAAAGGCTCGCAAGCATACATTGCTTTGGCGGGCGAGATCCTCTTCCGGAACGGTATTGCGGCGACCGCATTGTCATGAAATAGATATGAAACTCAAAGGACTAGGCAGAGGCCTGGACGCTCTTCTCGACAAGGACGGCGAAGGGGGAACGCCTTCCGAACGACAAGCAACACTGCGTATCGATCAGTTGCAGCGGGGCCGCTACCAGCCGCGCACGAAGATGGACGAAAGCTCCCTTCGGGAGCTTGCAGCCTCGATCAGGACGCAGGGACTGATGCAGCCTATCCTGGTGCGAACGTTAGAGCGCGACCAGTACGAGATCATCGCCGGCGAACGTCGCTGGCGCGCGGCAAAACTTGCAGGTCTCGCGGAAGTGCCAGCACTCGTCCGCGAGGTACCCGACGCCTCAGCGCTCGCAATGGCGCTCGTGGAAAACATTCAGAGGGAGAATCTCAACCCGCTCGAAGAAGCCAGCGGCGTACAGCGCCTCGTCGGTGAATTCAAGCTTACGCATCAGGAGGCGTCGGAAGCCATCGGCCGCTCCCGCGCCGCCACCACCAACTTGCTCAGGCTTCTGAACTTGCAAAAACCGGTTCAGGCGCTTGTTCTCGATGGCAAGCTCGAGATGGGACACGCCCGCGCACTTCTCGCGCTCGACGGTCGACAGCAGGAAAATGTCGCGACACAGGTTGCGGAGCAGGCGCTCTCGGTGCGCCAGACAGAGCAACTGGTCAATTCCATCCTTCATCCCAAGGTCAAGGCTAGGCGCAGGCTCCAGACCGATCGCGATATTGCACGTCTGGAAGGCGAGTTATCTGAGGAGATCGGAACAACAATCGAGATCAAACCGGGGAAAAGGGGCTCCGGGAAACTAGTGATCAGCTATTCGAGTCCCGATCACCTGGAAGACCTCCTGTCCCGGTTCCGTCGCAAGCGGCCTAGTTCCTAGCTAACCGGGCTAGCACTGAAGAGAGAGGATTCCATGGGCGCGCGCCACGTGTGGCCCAAAGAAGGGATTTCGCGGATCCCCTATTGGATTTACTCCGACCCGGAGATCTACGCCAGGGAACAGGAACGCATCTTCTGTGGGCCCAACTGGAGCTACGTTGCGCTCGAAGCAGAAATTCCCCATGCGGGTGACTTCAAGCGGACTTTCATTGGTGAAAAACCGGTTGTCGTGGTGCGCGACACCGAGGGCTCGATCAATATCGTAGAGAACCGCTGCGCTCACCGGGGTGTGCAGTTCTGCCAGAAGCATCTCGGCAACGCCGCCGAGTTCATGTGCCCCTACCACCAATGGACCTATGACCTGAAAGGCAATCTGATCGGCGTACCGTTCCGACGCGGTGTGAAGAAGCAGGGAGGGATGCCGGCCGATTTCGATCCGAGGAACCACGGACTGCGCAAACTCAGTGTGGCGCGCCGCCACGGCGTAATCTTCGCCTCATTTGCGTCGAATCTGCAGTCGCTCGAAGAGTATTTCGGTCCTTCGATGCTGCCGCTGTTCGACCGCGTCTTCGACGGTCGGCAGCTTCGTGTGCTCGGCTACTCGAGGCAGCTGATACCCGCTAACTGGAAGCTGATGTTTGAGAATATCAAAGACCCTTACCACGCGAGCCTGCTGCACGTCTTTCTCGTGAGCTTCGGGCTGTTTCGAGCCGATCAGCCATCGAAAGTGCAGATGGACGCAACGGGTCGCCACGGCGCGCTCATTTCCTGGAGAGGCGATCAGAGGAAGACAGAAGACAACGCCGACATGAAGTCGCTGATCGACGACTTCAAGCTACAGGACGCGAAGCTTCTTGAGCCGGTGCGCGAGTTTGCCGAATACACCGTGGTGATGACGACCCTTTGGCCTAACCTCATCATCCAGCAGCAGTCGAATACGCTGGCGATGCGTCAGCTCGTCACGCGAGGTCCGGCGGCGTTCGAGCTGGCTTGGACGTATTTCGGTTATGCCGAAGACGACGAGGAAATGACCCGGCGTCGACTACGGCAGGCGAACCTCATGGGACCCGCTGGATTCGTATCGATCGACGATAGTGAAGTGATGAAATTCTCTCAAGCCGGTGTCGGACCGTATCCTGGGGCGGCTGGAGTCATGGAGATGGGCGGACGCGACTGGAAAGACGAACAGCACATGGTCACAGAATCCGTGATCCGGGCGTTTTACGCCTACTACCGCCAAGTCATGGAGATATAACCTTATAGTATCCATGAATAAAAACGTTAATAACGAACGTTCGTTCTTTTCTTTTCCATGACTGCGGCAGAGCGTTATCTCACCCTGAATTCTAGGGACTTACGCCTTGAACTGGAAGATCTCTACGCTGCGTACACGGCCTGCCTCGACGAGGAGCGCTTCGAAGAATGGCCGGCGTTTTTCGTCGAGCAATGCACCTACAAAATCGTTCCGCGCGAAAACTTCGAGCGAGGGTTGCCGCTTGCGACCTGGCTTTGCGAGAGCAAGGGTTATCTTCTCGACCGGGTCACCGCAATCCGCAAAACCGCCGTGTACGCGCCGCGCTACATGCGCCGAATGGTAAGCGGCCTCCGCGTGCTGGGCTGGAGGGCGGATGTGCTCGAGGTACGTGCGAACTATGTCGCCCTGGAAACACTGCAAGACGAGTTCACGCGAGTCTTCAACACCGGTCAGTATCGCGACAAGCTCGTCGTCGAGGAGGGCAGGCTAAAATTCCTGGAAAAGCTCTGCATCTTCGACAGCCTTCTCGTCCCCAACAGCCTGATCTATCCTCTATAGGGACATGAGCGAAAACTGGGTCAAGGTTACGAACGCTGCGGACATCCCCGAAGACGGAACGCTGCTCGTCAATCTCGGCGCGGAGCCGGTATGCTTGTACAACCTCGGCGGCAAAATCTTCGCCACTCACGACACCTGCACCCATGGACAGGCCAGCCTCGCTGACGGTTTTATCGACGGTGAGGAAATCGAATGCCCCCTGCACCAAGGCAAATTTCATATCGCGACCGGCAAGGCTGTCGGTGTGCCGTGCACCGAAGACATTCGCACTTATGTCGTGAAAATCGAAAACGGGTCGGTGTTACTCAAGGAATAGGAAAGTCGTGGAGAAAGTCGCTTTGACCCTCGCCATCGGCGACTACGACCACACGCGCGATGTCGCCACGGGACGCGTGCCGGTACAGGGCGTCGACCTCAATGTGCTCTACCTGCCGCCCGAGGAAGCTTTCTTTCGCTTCACGTTCTTCCGGGAATGGGAAGTCTCGGAAATGTCTATGGGCAAATATGTCTCGCTGCGTTCACAGGAGGACGAGAGCATCGTCGCGATCCCGGTGTTTCCGTCACGGGCCTTCCGACATTCCATGATTTATGTACGCAAAGGCGGCAAGATAAACCGGCCGGAACAACTAAAGGGTAGACGTATCGGGGTTCCGGAATGGGCTCAGACCGCGGTTATCTACGCGCGCGGCTACCTTGTTCATCAGACCAAACTGCCGCTGCCCTCGGTCGACTGGATTCAGGCCGGTGTGAACGAAGCGGGGCGGGTGGAGAAAGTGAAGCTCAAGCTTCCGAAAGGAGTGCGGCTCCGGCCCGAGGCGAAGCGCTCGCTCAATGAAATGCTGCTCGCCGGAGACCTCGATGCGGTACTTTCCGCACGACCGCCGCGCGACTTCGGCCGGGGGATCCAGCGCCTGTTTCCGGACTACGAGCCCGTGGAGGCGGCGTATTTCAAAAAGACCGGGGTCTTCCCCATAATGCATGTGATCGTCATCAAGGCCGACGCGCTGAAGCGTCACCCCTGGCTCGCGATGAATCTCTACAAGGCTTTCGAGGAAGCGAAGCGCCGTTCGATCGAGCGGCTTTCAGATATCACCGCATCACACGCTCCGCTCGCTTGGCTTGCGCCGTACACCGAGCGCATGAAACGCCTGTTTGGCGAGGACTTCTGGCCATACGGTCTGGAAAAGAACCGCACCACGCTTCAGGCTTTCGTCGATTTCGCCTTCGAGCAAGGCGTCTGTCACCGTCGTCTTGAGCTCGAAGAGCTGTTTCCCAGACAAGTGCTGACCTCATTCAAGGTTTAGAAATGAGCGCCGACGCGATTTGGATTACCGAAGGAGAAGTCGTTCAGCTGATGGACCTGAGGCAGGCGATCGTTTCTCTCGAGGCTGCGCTGCGCGACGAGGCTCGCGGTGAAGCGCAGAACATGACGAAGACCTTGTTGCAATATGGAAAGAATAACCTTCATGCCATCGGCGGAAAACTAGGGAACCTGGTAGGCACGAAAACCTGGACCCACACGCAAGGCGGCACTTGCCCGCTGCTCCTGCTCTGGAGTGCGGAGGACGGGTCGCTCAGCGCTGTTATCGAGGCCTTTGCGCTCGGCAACCTGCGCACCGGCGGCATCTCCGGTGTGGCGGCAAACTGGATGGCCCGCGAGGACGCCGCCGTGATGGCAATCGTCGGCACGGGAAAGCAGGCACTCGCGCAGGTCGGCACGATGCTGGCGGTGCGACCTATCGAACGGCTGCGAATCTACAGCCCGCGCGAAGACTCACGCCAGACGTTCGCGGCGAAAGCTCGCGAGGAATTCGGGCTCGAAACGGACGTCTGTCCGTCGGTAAACGACGCATGCAAAGGAGCACAGATCGTAACGCTGGTGACGCGGGCGACGCAGTCCTTCCTCACCGCGACGATGCTCGAAAAAGGCGCGCATCTGAACGCCGTAGGGGCGATCGCGCTGGACCGAGAGGAATTTGCGCAAGATGTCTTTGCGCGCGCGACAGTGATCGCCGTGGACAATCTCCTCAGCGTGCAGCAGCTCTCGCGCGAATTCATGACGCAATACTCCTCGTCCGGGTGGGAAAAAGCGATGCCACTCTCCAAGCTCATCGCCTCCGGCCGCAGGCGCTCAGCGGCGGATGACGTGTCGCTCTTCAAGGCTATGGGCATGGGCATATCGGACCTCGCGCTTGGCGTGGAGTTGGTGAGGCGCGCGCGCGAGCGCGGTATGGGCCGCGTCATTCCCCAGCCGAAAAAGCAAAAACCGCGGTTGGGGCGGGCGAAAAGCGCCGTTTAGGGAGTAGGATTCAACCTCGATCGGGGGAGCTCGTCATGAATGACTTCAGAAAGGACTTCCGGCAGATGCAGGGGCGGTTTCTGGACCGTTCCGGGCAAGGGGCGCGAGACGAGAACAACTACTGGGCACCGGTTATCGTCACGAAACAGGAGATCGACACCGAAGCCCAGCGGTTGGCGAGCCTGCCCCGGCCGGCGAACGGCGGGCGCGAATCGCTGATCGCGCATCCGTTCGCCGCGGCCAATGCTCCGGGATTCGCCCCGGGCATCCAGGTGAAACTCTCGGTGCTGAAACCAGGTGAAATGACCGCAGCGTTCCGGCACAACGCCACCGAAGTGAACTTTTGCATTGGCGGTTCGGGCCACACGCTGGTTGCCGGGAAGAGTATCAGGTTCGCTCAGTACGACGTATGGAATCATCCTTCGTATGCGGTCCACCGCCACGTCAACGATGGCAAGGAACTTCAAGTTCGCCTGACCTACTCGAACGTACCCCTTCTTCAGCACATGCAGATCTATCTTCCGGAGGACGAGCCGGCCGCGGAGTTGCATCCGGTGGAGGATGTGGAGGAGAAAACTCGATCCGTCGATCCGCGCCGCAAGAGTCCCTACGGAATGATCGGCATCGGCGCGGACGGCGGCATGCTCATGCCGTACGAAATACTCATCAATCCGGAGGCAGTGGTGTCGAAGGCCTTGCACTTTCCTTGGAAGGACGTGAAGCGCGAACTCGATAAGCTCGAAGCGCTCGGGAAAGAGTACGTCGGCCGACGTCTCTACATGATGTACAACCCCGTCACCGGCCGCACCAACGGTATCACGCCCAATTTCTTTGCCACCATGACGATTCGTCCGCCGAAGATCGTCGACCGGCCGCACCGTCACGTTTCTGCGGCGATCAACTACTATTTTCACGGCAAGGGCTATTCGACGGTCGCGGGCAATCGCTATGAATGGGCCGCAGGAGATCTTATGCTCTCCGCCCCGGGCTGGGCGGTGCACAACCACGCTTCGTACGATGATTACGTATACGAACTCACCGTCCAGGATCAGCCGCTGAATGTCTTTATGGAATCGCTGCTCTGGCAGGAGAACCTGAAGAAGCCGGCTGTGCTACTCGGTAGCGAACCCGGCTTCGAGACGAATCGCGGCAAGGCGGTGGCGTAATTCGCCCCGCGGCGTCCCGGAGTCGCGGTCGCTATTCGGGTTTGATCTGGGCTTCGCGGGCGACCTTCGCGTATTTCGCCAAATCGGCCTTCATCACCTCGAGCAGCCGCTCCGGCGTGGTTCCGACCGCTTCGAGACCGACGGTATTCAGCCTTTCTTTGACGATCTGTGGATCGCGGACGACGCGGTTTATCTCGGTGTTGAGTCGATCGATGATCGGGTGCGGCGTGCCCGCCGGTGCCATGACCCCGAGCCAGACGTCCACGGCGTAGCCTGGAAGCGGGCCCGCTTCGGCGATCGTCGGCACCTCAGGCAGGATCGCCGTGCGCGACGAACCCGCCATCGCGATCGGGCGCAGTTTTCCCGACTTGAAGTGCGGCAGGAGCGAATTGACGGCTGCAATCGTGAAATCGATCTCCCCGGATAGTAGCGCAGGGATGATCCCGGCGGAGCCCTTGTAGGGCACGTGTATGACGTTGATTCCCGTCATCGAGCGCAGCAGTTCGACGGCAAAATGATGCGGCGACCCGATACCGGCAGTTCCGTACGTCAGGGCGCGCGGGGACGCTTTCGTGTGGTCGATGAATTCCTTCAGCGAATGGACCGGCATGCTCGAGTTCACGGTCAATCCGAACGGGATCGTCGCCGCCAGCGAAATCGGTTCGAAGTCCTTGATCGGGTCGTAGGGCAGCTTGGCCACCACGGCCGCGCTCATTACGTGCGCCGATTCCGACATCAGGATGGTATATCCGTCGGCGGGCGCTTTTGCGACGAAATCGCGCGCGATATTGCCCGCCGCGCCAGGCTTGTTCTCGACGACCAGCGGCTGGCCGAGCACCGGCTGCAGGCGCTCCGCGAGAAGGCGTGAAAGATAGTCGGGAGAGCCCCCTGGTGGCAGGGGCACGACGAAGCGTATCGGCCGATTTGGCCAGGGCCCGCTTTGAGCGACGGCCTGACTTGTAACGGCCGTCAGGCCGGTGAAACACACTAGCACCATCAAGGATCTTGCCGTCTGCATTTCGTCCTCCGTGGGCGGTCCGCGGCCGCCGCCTCTCTACCGTTTCTGACTCGCGCCCGATCCGCCCATGTTCGTGTCGTATCCAGGGGCGACGCGCACGTCGACGACGCACACCGCCCCGTTCCGCACAGCCTGGATTCCCTTCTCGATCGCGGGCTTCAGCTCCGACACCTTCATGATCGGGCCGATGCCTTCGGCGCCTTGGGCGCGCGCCATCATCGCGATGTCGATGTCCGGTCCGCTGATGCGCTGGCCGATCCAGCGGTTTTCCACCGGGCGCGAGCGCTCCTTCGCGACGCGCTCCTGGTGCAGCTCGTCATTGAAGAAGGAACGGTTGTTGGCAACGAGAATGAGGCAGGGAATGCCGTAGTGCGTCGCGGTCCACACCACAGTCGCACCCATCAGGAAATCGCCGTCGCCCATGATGGCGACTGGAAGCCTGCCGCTATCTTTCAACGCCAGCGCCGCTCCTACGGTAATGCCGGGCCCTGCGCCGACTCCACCGCCGCCCTCCGAGCCGATGTAATCCAATGGATGCCGAAAGTGGCGGTAGGCGCCGTTCCAGCCGAGGGGCAGCCGCGTGATGCAGACCTCCGCGTCTTTCGTCGCTGCGTTCAACGCATCGGCGAGCGTGCGGATCGACACCACGTCGGACGCGGTGACTGGGAGCGGTGCGGGTTTCGCCCCAACCGCGCCGGGGCGCGACTTCACGGCGTCGAGCATCAGCGGAACCACCGCGTCCGGCTCGCACAGCATGTAGACGTCTACCGCAGGCAAGCCCTGGTAATCCATGCTCCAGCCGCGGTGACTGTGCGCGTCGGGCGAGACCTGGATCACCTTCGCGCCCACCGGATCTGCGCCCCACGCTGCCTTCAGCGCGCCGGCAAGATCGACCCAGTCGAGCGACAAAACCACATCGGCCTCGCGCAGCAGTCTGGCCGCGTCGGTTGAAAGAAAGGTCGCGGGCGGAGCGGCGTGCAGCGAGTGATCGGTCGGAAACGCCGCGCCGACCTTGATGTCGGTGAAGACCAGCGCGTGGATTTTCTCGGCGAGGGCAACGCGCTGCTTCCACGCCGATTCGGTTCTGGAGACGCGGCCGGCAAGGATCACCGGATGCTTCGCGCTCCCGAGAAGTTTTGCTGCCGTTTCGACGAGGTGCCCGGCCGGCAGCACCGGTTCGGGTGCGCGGTAGCGCTTTGCGTCT
>DATDGA010000062.1:0-2017 GCA_036522335.1 Burkholderiales bacterium | reverse complement strand
AGGCGCCAAAGGTCAGCCAGCTGAGATGCCTGCGGCCTGTCAAGGGGTCGAGCGCAGATGCGAAGGCCCGAGAGAGTCGCGTTCCACCGGTTAGGGTGTGGGTGGAGCTAGCCCAAAAGGCTGCCAAACTTCGTCTGTCTTGAATGGCAAGTCCGGAATTCCGGAGAAGAGGCAGAATCGCTTGCACGACCAATGTACTGGGCCGCACGGAATGAGCTTCAGCAAGACGCGCGATGTAGCTCGTGAGGCTTTCGGAGTAGGCTGTCGCAGTCCCGGATGGCTCTAGAGAAAATAGCTGACTGCGCGAGGGTACCAAGACGCGAGTAAGATCGATCGTGTCGTAAGTTGTCAATCTTAATCGGAGTGTCGCCGTTGCGTATTGACCGTCGTTGCGAGTCACAAGTCACTCAACTGGAGTTGCCCCGGTTCGGTGGAGGGTGAACCGCTTTCGAGATCGTCATTGCACCACCCCCGAGGGGGATACTGAGATAGCACCCCCCTGGTCGATCGTCGATCCTGAGGTCACGGTGCGATCGCCGATCCCGGAGGTCCGCTCGTAAATCATGGGCGACAGGTAGTCGAGCGCGGAATGTCGGCGTCGGGGATTGTACCAGCCTTCGATGAAGTCGAACACGGCAAGGCGCGCGTCGGTCTGGGTACGGAAGCGTTCACGATCGAGCAACTCGCACTCGAGGGTCGCGAAGAAGCTCTCGCACATCGCGTTGTCGTAGGCGTCGCCCACACTGCCCATCGACGGCCGGACGCCGGCGTCACGACACCGACACCCGAAGGCGAGCGAAGTGTACTGACACCCGTGATCGGAGTGATGAATCACGTCGGTCGGCCGCCGCTGCGCGAGCGCCATGTCGAGCGCGGCCAGGACGAGCTCCGTGCGCAGATGAGACGCCATGGCCCAGCCGATGACGCGGCGGCTCCACGCATCGAGCACGACGGCGAGATACAGGAAGCCCGCCCACGTGGGGACGTAGGTGATGTCCGCGACCCACAGCCTATCGGGCCCGGCTGCGGTGAACTGGCGATCGACGAGGTCCGGCGCCGGCCGCGTCGTCTCATCGCGCACCGTCGTACGGACCGTTCGGCGGCTGACTCCCTGGAGACCCACGGCCCGCATCAGGCGGGCGACGCGCTTGCGGCCGATGTGGAGGCCCTGAGCGGCGAGCTCGGCCTGGATGCGCGGCGCGCCGTACGTTCCGCGCGAGTCGCGATGCACGGCCGCGATCTGCGCGGTCAGTTCCACCGCGGCCCGGGCGCGCGGCGAGAGCGGGCGCTTGCGCCACGCATAGTACCCGCTGGGGGAGACACCCAGTACCCGGCACATGGTGGTCACGCGATGGACGGCCTGGTGGGCGGTCACGAACTCGAATCCTTGGACGGGATCGAGGTGGTCTCCCGCGCAAACCAGGCCGCGGCTTTTGAGAGGATCGCCCGCTCTTCGCGGAGCTGCCGGACCTCGCGCCGGAGCCGACGCACCTCGTCACGCTCCTCCGTCGTGAGGCCGTCCCTCCGCTGGCCCGCATCGAGCGCCGCCTGCTTCACCCAGTTCCGGATCGCCTGGGCCGAGGGTTCGAACTGCTGCGCCAGTTCTTCGGGTCTCCGCCCTTTACGCACCAGCTCAACGATCCGCTCCCGGAACTCCGGCGGATACGGCCGATGACTCTTCGGCATCGTGGACGCTCCTTTCCGCCCCAACCATGGGGTATCCACGAAACCGGGTCAACTCCACTGCAGCGAGTTCCGCTCTTCAGCGGGTTCAACGAGGACGAGCTTCGTCGGGTCGCCGAGCTCTCGAGGATCGCCGAGGCCCCGGCAGGGACGGTGGTCACGCAGATTGGAGAGCCCGGCGATGCATTCTTCATCATCATCGATGGCTCGGTGGCGGTGCGAACGCCGGTCGGAGCGGGCAGCCAGCTTCAGCCCGGTGACTTCTTTGGCGAAATGAGCCTACTCGACGGAGAGCCCCGGTCAGCGACGATCGTGGCCACGACCGACCTTCGGC
>DATDGA010000061.1:0-16003 GCA_036522335.1 Burkholderiales bacterium | reverse complement strand
GGTCTTCGCCACCTGGTTCGGCGCCGAAAGCGTGCTTTCGGTCTCGGTCGAGTTCTCCAAGAGCGGCCTGGGCGGCATCATCGCCGACCCCTTCGGCTCTTCGGTCTGCCTGGTCATCGTCGCGCTGCTCTTCGCACGTGCCTTCTACCGCATGGACCTGCTCACCATCGGCGACTTCTATCGCAAGCGCTATGGTCGCGCCATGGAGCTCGGCACCAGCGTGGTCATCGCCATCTCCTACCTCGGCTGGACCGCCGCGCAGCTGACGGCCCTCGGCCTGGTCTTCTCCACCCTGACGGACGGCGCCATCTCGCTCGAGACGGGCATCATCATCAGCGGCATGGTCGTCCTCGCCTACACCATCTGGGGCGGCATGTGGTCGGTGGCGATGACTGATCTCTTCCAGTCGGTCATGATCATTCTCGGCTTGGGCGTCATCGCCTGGTTCGTCGGCGACATGGCGGGCGGGCCCGGCAAGATCATCGGCGCGGCCGTCGAGGCGGGAAGGTTCGAGTTCTGGCCCAAGGGCGGCGCCAGGGAATGGCTCGCTTTCACCACCGCGTTCCTGACGCTGGCGATCGGCTCGATCCCGCAGCAGGACATCTTTCAGCGCGTCACCTCGGCGAAGAACGAGAGGACTGCGATAGCCGGGAGCCTGCTCGGCGGGATCGTGTATTTCAGCTTCGTGTTCGTGCCCATCTACATCGTCTGCGCCGGGCTCCTCATCGAGCCGTCACTCGGCCAGCTGCTGTCGGCCGAGGACGCCCGCGAGACGCAGCGCATCCTGCCCACGTTCATCCTCGGCCACACGCCCATGTGGATACAAGTGCTCTTCTTCGGCGCGCTGCTGTCGGCGATCCTGTCGACGGCGAGCGGGGCGATCATCGCCCCGACTTCGCTGTGCACGGAAAACATCATCCGTCCGCTCTATCCGAACATGAGCGATCGCCAGTTCCTGCTCACGCTTCGCGTCGTCCTGGTGTCCTTCACCTGCGCCGCCCTGGTATTCGCCCTGCGCTCGAAGCAGACGATGTACGAGATGGTGCAGAACGCCTACACCGTGACCCTGGTGGCTGCACTGGTGCCGCTCGCGGCGGGAATCTTCTGGAAGAGAGCGAACAACGTCGGCGCGATCCTGTCCGCGGTGTTCGGGCTCGTCGCCTGGCTGATCGCCGCTTTCACCGCGGCGGACGCCGTCGTGCCGCCGACGCTGGTCGGCCTCGGGTTTTCCATCGCGGGCATGGTGCTCGGCTCGATCGTGCCCCGTCCCATACCCCAGGCGCATCGCCCCGGCGCTCACCACTGACGGCCCGCCGTCGCGCGGTCCCGGACTCGGCTACAATTCGCGCGGCCGCTCCGCGGCCCCATTCCAAGGGGGCTCCATGTTCGCACGCCTGATGCCGCACGAAGGCCGGTTCTTCACCTACTTCAATGAGCATGCCACACTGATCCTGCAGGGCGCTGCCGAGCTGCGCGCGATGCTGGACAACATAGGCGAGCTCGAGGTCCGCGCCCACAACATCAAGACCATCGAGAGCAAGGCCGACATCGTCACCCACCACACCATCCAGCTGCTGCATCAGACCTTCATCACGCCGCTGGACCGCGAGGACATTCACCAGCTCATCACCCGCATGGACGACATCCTCGACTTGATGGAGGACGTTTCGCACTGCGTGTTCCTCTACGACCTGCGCACGGTCACCGACGAGGCAAAGCGCCTGGCGGATATCTGCGTCGCGTGCGCCGAGAAGGTCGAGGCCGCGGTGAAGATGCTCGACAACATGGCGAATTCCGAGGCGATAACGAAGGTCTGCGGCGAAATCGACCGGCTCGAGACCGACGCCGACCAGGTGCTGCGTGCAGGCCTGGCGAAGTTGTTCCGCCACGAACCCGACACGAGAGAGCTGATCAAGATGAAGGAGATCTACGAGCTACTGGAGACGGTCACCGACCGCTGCGAGGACGTCGCCAACATCATCGAAGGCATCGTCCTCGAGAACGCCTGACCGGCGGCGAGCAGGCATGACCATCAGCTTCCACGTCGTGCTGTTTCTCATCGCGGTCGCGCTCGCGTTCGACTTTCTAAACGGCTTTCACGACGCAGCCAACTCGATCGCCACCATCGTTTCGACCGGCGCCATGAGCCCGCGCTGGGCGGTGATGTGGGCGGCGTTCTTCAACTTCGTCGCCTTTCTCGTGTTCGGCGTGGCGGTCGCAAGCACCATCGGCAAGGGGATCATCGACCCGGCCATCGTCGATCACTACGTCGTGTTCGGCGCGCTCGTCGGTGCCATCGCCTGGAATCTCATCACCTGGTACTACGGCATTCCTTCCTCGTCCTCGCATGCGCTGGTCGGCGGCCTCGTCGGAGCCGGCATCGCCAAGGGCGGAAGCGCCACGCTGGTGGCGAGCGGCATCGCGAAAACCGCGGCCGCGATCGTGTTGTCGCCGTTTCTTGGTTTCGCGCTGGCGATCGCCCTGATGATCGCCGTATCCTGGATCTTCGCGCGCTCGACACCCAAGCGCGTGGACCGCTGGTTCCAGCGCTTGCAGTTCGTGTCGGCGGCGCTCTACAGCCTCGGCCACGGCGGCAACGATGCGCAGAAGACCATGGGCATCATCTGGATGCTGCTCATCTCTTCGGGACTCTCGGCGGCAAGCGAACCGCTGCCTTTCTGGGCGGTGCTCGCCTGCCAGGCGGCCATGGGTCTGGGGACGCTCTTCGGCGGCTGGCGCATCGTCAAGACCATGGGCATGCGGATAACCAAGTTGAAGCCGGTTGGCGGCTTCTGCGCCTCGGCGAGCGGCGCCATGATGCTGTTTCTCGCCACCGGCCTCGGCATCCCGGTGTCCACCACTCACACCATCACCGGCTCGATCATCGGCGTGGGCTCGGCGCAGAAGTTCTCGGCGGTGCGCTGGGGAGTGGCCGGCAACATCGTCTGGGCGTGGCTGTTCACCATTCCGGGCTCGGCCTTCATCGCGGGCCTGGCGTGGTGGCTGGGGACGCATTACTTCTAGGACATGCAGGACCGGCTGCGCGCGATCGAAGGCGACATCACGCGGCTCGAGGTCGACGCGATCGTCAACGCCGCCAATAATTCGCTGCTTGGGGGTGGCGGGGTCGACGGGGCGATCCATCGCGCGGCGGGCCCGGACCTCTTGCGCGAGTGCCGCACGCTCGGCGGCTGCCCCACGGGCGACGCCAAGATCACCCGAGGCTACCGCCTGCCGGCGAGACACGTGATCCATACGGTCGGTCCCGTTTGGAACGGCGGCGCGAGCGGCGAGCCGCAGCTGCTCGCCTCGTGCTACCGGAGGAGCCTCGAGCTTGCGCTCGCGCATGGGATCCGCACCCTTGCGTTTCCCGCGATCAGCTGTGGCGTGTACGGCTACCCCATCGAACGCGCCGCGAAAATCGCCGTGCTCGAGTGCCGGCGGTTCATCGAGGATCGTGGATCGATCGAACAGATCACGTTTGCACTTTTCGGCTCCGGCGCGCTCGCCGCTTACGAAACCGAGCTTGCCAGCCGTGAGAAAATGCCGCGGCCATGACCGGTGGGCAGCCCTCTCCTCTCTCGCGCTATTTGTTCGTGGCTTACGTCCTGTTTGCAGTCTACGCGAGCCTGTACCCGTTCTCCGGCTGGACCGACCGGGGCGTGCCGCCGTTTGCTTTCCTTACGGCCAGGATTACCCGTCCCATACCGGTGTTCGATGTCGTCGTGAACGTGGTCGGCTACCTGCCGCTCGGCTTTCTCGCCGTGCTGGTCGTGCATCCGCGACTGCGCGGCGCGAGTGCATTCCTCTTCGGCTTTGCCTGCTCGATTCTCCTTAGTTTCGCCCTCGAATCGCTGCAGCTCTATCTTCCGACCCGCTTTTCTTCGAACCTCGATCTGCTGGCCAACGCCGCCGGCGGAGCAACCGGAGCACTGGCTGCGGTCGTCGGGACCCGGACGCTGCAATTCGAGGAAGTGCTTCGGCACTTGCGCGAGCGTCGTATGCTTCCCGGCCGCATGGTCGATCTCGGACTTGTGCTGATCGGCCTGTGGCTGCTGTCGCAGGTCAATCCGGAAACCCTGCTCTTTGGCACCGGCGACCTGCGCGAATTGTTTCGCGCCCCTTCGGGCAAGCTCTACCCGGCGGAAGTTTTCCTGCGGGTCGAAGCGGGGGTTGCGTGCGGAAACGTTTTTGCCGCAGGGCTGCTGGCCTTCTGCCTGTCCGCGTCCGGCCAACCGAGGCGTGTACTTGCCGTAGCGCTGGTGGCGGCCGCGCTCGCGGCGCGCAGTCTCGCGTTCGGCCTGTTGATCGGGCCCCAGGCGGTTCTGGATTGGGTTACGCCTGGCGCGATCTACGGCACCGCCTCCGGAATCGCGCTCCTGCTGGCTTCCGCCGGCCTGCCGCGCGCGGTGCAAATGGCGCTCGCCGGCTTGGCGCTGCTGGCGGCGACGGCGATCGTCAATCTCTCGCCAGCAAATCCCTACTTAACGGCCACGCTTTCCCTGTGGCAACCCGGGCACTTCCTCAATCTCCATAGTGTGACGCGCGTTCTTTCCGCCGTTTGGCCGTTCGCGGCGATGTTCTACCTGGTCCTGCTCGCCACGGCGCACCAGCGCACCGGGAATTAGACTCCGGGCGAACGCCGGCAAGCCGGGGTGGAGCCCTTTATAATTGCGCTTTCGCACTCGCGTGCCTCGCGCTTTCTGCGACGCGGTTCCTTCCGCAAACGGACATGAGCTACTACGAAAGACACGTTTTTTTCTGCTGCAACCAGCGCCAGAACGGCGAAGCCTGCTGCGGAGACAAGGGCGCGAGCGGCATGCGCGATTACGCGAAAAAGCGGGTCAAGGAACTGGAGCTTGCCGGGCCCGGCAAGGTGCGAGTGAATCAGGCCGGGTGCCTGGACCGCTGCGAGGAGGGGCCCTGTATAGTGATTTATCCCGAGGCCGTCTGGTATACCTACGTTGACCGGGCCGACATCGACGAAATCATCGAGGAGCACCTCAAGGGCGGCCGGGTGGTCGAACGCCTGCGCATATGAGCCGCTCGGGCGAGCGCATCTTCATCGACGGCGGAGCTGGGAAGATCGAGACTGCCGTGGATCGTCCCGAATCCGCGCCCAGAGGCGTGGCGCTCGTCGCTCATCCGCACCCCCTCTACGGCGGCTCGCTCGACAACAAGGTCGTACAGACGCTCGCCAAGACTTTCGTGGAGCTCGGTTATGTTTCGCTGCGGCCGAATTTCCGCGGCGTCGGTAAGTCCGAAGGCGTGCACGACGAGGGCAACGGCGAAACCGAGGATCTGCTGCTCGTCGCCGCCCATGCAAAAAAAGAATTCGGTAAAGTGCCGCTTGTTCTTGCCGGCTTTTCCTTCGGCGCCGTGGTGCAGACACAGGTCGCCAAACGGGCGGCGCCCAATCGCATGGTGCTTGTCGGCGTCGCCATCGGGCGCTTTGCTTCCGAAACCGTTCCGACCGACTCAATCGTGATTCACGGCGAGTTAGACGAAACCATCCCGCTCGCGAAGGTGCTCGACTGGGCGCGGCCGCAGGAACTTCCGGTCGTCGTCATCCCCGGCGCCGACCATTTTTTTCATCTGCGCCTGCATCTTATCAAGAGCATCGTAAAGGGCTCATGGCGGTATTAGGGAAGCACGGCGAAGGCCTGAGTTGTGTCGCGAGACAGCGCAGCTGGGCGAGCGTGCGTGATGCCAATCAAGAACTTCGATACGTGCGTTTCGCAGGGATGCAAGCGGGGTTGGCGTGAACGGAATCGCGCTAGCCGCAAACGATCTGCGCAAATCCTACGGCGGCGAGGAGGTGGTCGCCGGAGTGAGCTTCGGCATCCAGGCGGGCGAATGCTTCGGGCTGCTCGGCCCCAACGGCGCTGGCAAGACCACCACCTTGAGGCTCTGCCTGGGTCTCATCGATCCCGACAGCGGATCGGTCGAGCTGATGCAGCGCCGCGTGCCCGGCGAGGCGCGGCCCGCCCGTGCGCGCGTGGGCGTGGTTCCGCAGATGGATAACCTCGATCCCGATTTCACGGTCGAAGAGAACCTGCTCGTCTACGGGCGGTATTTCGGCCTCGTCGAGCGCGCCATCCGGCAACGCATTCCCCAGCTGCTTGAATTCGCGGGCTTGGCTGCGCGCGCCAAATCGCGTATCCAGACGCTCTCGGGCGGAATGAAGCGGCGCCTGACGCTCGCGCGCGCGCTCATCAACGATCCCGACCTGATCTTCATGGACGAGCCCACCACGGGACTCGATCCGCAGGCGCGGCATCTCATCTGGGAGCGGCTGAAACAATTGCTGGCCCAGGGGAAAACCATCGTGCTCACCACCCATTTCATGGAGGAGGCCGAGCGTCTGTGCGCGCGACTCGCCATCATGGACCGCGGACGCTTCATCACCGAGGGAAGCCCGCGCGAGCTCATCCTCCGCCACATCGAGGCGCACGTCGTCGAAGTGCACGGCGACGGCGTCGAGCAGTGGGCCGATGGGAAAGCCGTGAGCCTTGCGTCGCGCCTGGAGAAAAGCGGCGACACCGTGTTCTGTTACGCGGCCGACCCGGCGCCGCTCCTCGCGAGCCTTGCGGGCCGGCAGGAACTGCGCTACCTGCACCGGCCGGCGAACCTCGAAGACGTATTCCTGAAGCTCACCGGCAGGGAGCTGCGAGACTAGTGCGACTCCTCTCGCCGCCCTCCATGAGCTTGCGCTTCGTTCCGGTGTGGCGTCGGAACCTGCTCGTGTGGCGAAAGCTCGCGATTCCTTCGATTCTCGGCAACCTCGCCGATCCCCTGATCTACGTACTCGGGCTCGGCTACGGCCTGGGCTCGATGCTGCCGCAGGTCGGAGGGGTGCCTTACATCGCGTTCCTCGCCGCGGGAATGGTGTGCTCGAGCACCATGAACAGTGCCACCTTCGAAGCCATGTATTCGGCCTTCTCGCGCATGCACGTGCAACGCACCTGGGACGCGATCATGAACGCGCCAATCGATCTCGACGACGTCGTCCTCGCCGAGCTCGCCTGGGCGGCGTCGAAGAGCGTGCTCTCGGGGGTGGCGATCCTCTCCGTGGTGTGGCTGCTCGGATTGTCGCACTCGGCCCTTTCCCTCTGGGCGATCCTGCTCCTGCCGCTCATCGGGCTCACGTTCGGCGCGCTCGCTCTCGCCGTCACGGCGATGGCGCGGAGCTACGACTTTTTCATGTACTACTTCACGCTGCTGGTCACGCCGATGAACCTCTTGTGCGGGGTTTTTTTCCCCGTGGAGCAACTGCCCGCCGCCTTTCAGGCCATCGCCGCATTTCTGCCTCTCACGCACGCCGTCGCCATAGCGCGGCCGCTGTTGCTCGGCCATGTTCCGTCGGACGTGGTCCTGCATCTGCTGGTGCTGCTTGCATATGCTGCGGCCGGATTCTATGCTGCTACGATTCTGTTCCGCAGGCGACTGCTCAAATAACGATGCTCTGGATCAAGGCGCTGCACATCATCTTCATGGTGACCTGGTTCGCGGGACTGTTCTACCTGCCGCGTCTTTTCGTCTATCACGCCATGGCCGAGGATGCGACGAGCAGAGAACGCTTCAAGGTGATGGAGCGCAAGCTCTACTGGGGCATCATGGCGCCGGGTGCGGTGCTGACCATTCTTTTCGGCATGCTCCTGCTCCACTACGTTGCAATGAGCGGCTGGCTCTACGCCAAGCTCGGAATCGTTGCCGCGTCGGTCGTCTATCATCTGTACTGCGGCAGGCTGCTTGCCGATTTTGCGCGCGATCGAAATACGAAATCGCACCTCTGGTACCGCTGGTTCAACGAAGTACCGGTGGTGTTTCTCGCCGCCGCTGTCATTCTCGCCGTAGTGAAGCCGTTCTAATGGTGCAGCGCGCTCGCCGCGCGCTCCGGGTGGCGGAGCCCAGCTCCGGATTTCCCCTTTTTCGGCAATCTGCTAATCTTGGCATGCTCGTTGCATCAGATTTTCTGCACATGAACGCGAAAAACATCACATTGAGACCCGGACGCTCGGCCGATGCCGCCAGGATCGCCACGATGTCGCGCGACCTGATCGAGACGGGTCTCGGCTGGTCCTGGGGACCCGACCGCGTTGCCCGCTCGATCGTAAACAAGGACACCTTCACGCTTCTCGCCTGCGACCGCGATCGCGTCGTCGCTTTTGCCATCATGTATTTCGGCGACGAGCACGCCCATCTGAATTTGCTCGCGGTGCGCTCTTCCCACCAGAGGCTGGGCATCGGGCGACACATGGTCGAATGGCTGACCGAGTCAGCCTACGCTGCAGGAATCGCAACGATTCACCTTGAGTTGCGTGCGGCCAACTACAGCGCGCGCAGCTTCTACAGGGCGCTCGGTTTCACGGAGTCGGCCTACATTCCCGGCTATTACCGCGGCCGCGAAATGGCGCTGCGCATGGTGCGGGTCCTGCGCAAGCCGGGCACGCCGCTGCCTGCCTGGCCCGAGCCGAAGCTGCCGAAGAGCTGACGCGCGTCGCCGCAGGCGAGCCGCGTGGCGTGACGGGATCCGTGAAATGCGCAGCGCGGCGCTCGCCCTCACAGCAGGTCTCATGGCGAATGCCGCTTTCGCCGTCCCGGGACTCGAGCCTGGCGTATCGCGCGAGCTTGCGCAGTGGCGCGCAAGACAGTACCGCGACGTTCGATATTCACTTGCGATCCATGTCGCCGCGGGGGCGACGAAGCTCGTCGGAACTGCAACCGTCGATCTCACGCTTCCACGGCGCGTGCCCGATGTCGTGCTCGACTGGCGTCCTTCGCCCAAGGGGGCGGGTGTGGGCAAGCTGCGCGTCAACGGAAAGTCTGTCAAAGCGAAGTTCGAACAAGAGCATCTGATCGTTCCGGCGCGATTTCTCCGGGCCGGAAGAAACCGCGTGACGCTGTCCTTCCAGTCTCCGATCGCGGTGTCCGGCAGCGCCGTGACGCGCTACCTGGACCGCGAGGACGGTTCGAAGTACGTCTATACGCTCTTCGTTCCCTCGGACGCGAGCAGCGCCTTTCCCTGCTTCGACCAGCCCGACCTGAAGGCGCGCTTCAGTCTCGAACTGCGCCTGCCCCGCGCGTGGACCGCGGTCGGAAATTCCCCGGTGACGGCGATCAAGGCAGCCCCGAACGGCACGCGGCGGTTTCGCTTCGCCGAAACCCCGCCGATCAGCACCTATCTCTTTGCTTTCGCCGCCGGGCCATTTGCCGAGCTTGCCGAAGACTCGGGCTCGCCCCGACTCTTCGTGCGTAAATCGCGGGTCGCCCGCGCAAAGGCGGAAGCCCCCGAGGTGCTGCGGCTTAATCGCGAGGCGGTGCGCTGGTTCGAGCGCTATTTCGATTCTCGTTTTCCGTTTCGGAAATACGACCTGGTGCTCGTCCCCGAGTTTGCCTACGGGGGCATGGAGCATGCCGGGGCAACGTTCCTGCGCGAGGAAGCGGTGCTGTTTCCGTCGCTGCCGAACGAAACGGATGTACTCGCGCGGGCACAGCTGATTTTCCACGAGGCGTCGCACCAGTGGTTCGGCGATTCGGTCACCATGAGGTGGTTCGACGATCTGTGGCTGAAAGAGGGCTTTGCCAATTTCGCGGCGGCCAAGGCCGCGGAAGAACTGCTCCCGGGACAGCCAGTCTGGAACGCGTTTCACGGGCTCAAGACCGCCGCGTACCGCACCGACCTCACGCAGGGCTCCACCGCGATCTATCGCGAGCTTGCGAATCTTTCCGCCGCTAAATCCGCCTACGGCAACATCGTTTACGGCAAGGCGCCGGCGTTTCTGCGTCAGGCGGAGTTCTACCTGGGCGCATCCGTGTTCCAGCGAGCAGTGCGGCAGTTCGTCAAGAAACACACCTACGGAACCGCCGATTGGAACGACCTGGTCGTCGCGCTCGAGCGCGCCTCCCGGCGCAATCTCAAGGCCTGGGCCCAAGTCTGGGTCAAGCGCCGCGGAATGCCGGAAGTGCGCTTGTCCTGGGATACCGATCGCGACGGTCGGCCGAGGAACGTGCTTCTCGAGCAGCGCGACGCGCTCAACGAAGGCGGAATCTGGCCGATGAAGGTGACCGTGTTCGTCTTGCCCGAGACCGGGCCGCCCCGTTCGGCCGAAGTCTCGCTCGTCGGCGAAAGCGCGCGCGTCAGCGAAATCGAGGGCATGCCGGAAATCGAATTCGCGTTCGCGAATTTCGGCGACTACGGCTATGGTCGCTTCCTGCTGGACCCGGCGAGCCGCGAGGCGGTGCTGACGCGCCCGGAAATCGTGAAGGGCGATCTGCTGCGCTCGCTCATCTTTGGCTCGGTCTGGGAATCCGTGCGGGACGCCGAGCTTGCGCCCCTCGCCTACATCGACCTCGTGCTGCGCGTCGCTCCCGTCGAACGGGACCCCGTGACGCTCGCCGGCCTGCTGCAGCGCGCGCAGGTGGCTTTTCTATACTATGCGTCGGATGAGCAGCGCGACGCTCTGGCACCGCACTTCGAGCAATTTCTCGCCGAGGAGATGCTGCACGCGGACACGCCGGGTCGTCGCATCACCTTCCTCAGGACCTTCATGGCGTGCGCCTGGTCGGACTCGGGTCGCTCGCGGCTCAAGTCGCTGCTCGCGAACACGCTGGAAATTCCCGGAGTGAAACTCAGTTCGCGAGACCGCTTTCGCATCGTCGCGCGCTTGCTCGCCCTCGACGACCCAGAGGCGAAGAAGCTTCTTCTCGATCAGGCGGCGGCGGACCCGGGCGACGACGGTCGCCGCTACGCTTTTGCGGCGGCCGCGGCCGAGCGCAGCACCGAGGCGAAGCGCGCGTACTTCGAACGCTTTCTGTCCGACCCCGGGCTCGCCGAGGGCTGGGTGGACGCGGCCGTTTTCCCCTTCAATTCCGTGGAGCATGCCGAGCTCACCCAGCCGTACCTCGATCTTGCGCTCGCGGCCCTGCCCGAGCTCAAGCGCACGCGCAAGGTCTTCTTCGTCAACAACTGGCTCGCAGCGTTCGTCGGCGGGCAGGTGGACGCTGCTGCGCTCGAGCAAATCGACGGCTTCGCCCGCCAGCCGGGACTGGACCCGGATCTGAAGCTCCAATTGCTCGAAGCGATGGACGGCCTCGCGCGCATCGTGAAGGTCCGCGCGCGTTTTGCCAGGGTTATGCCCTGAGTGCAGTTCCAGGGGCTCGCGGATCGCTTGCGGCGCGAAAGGCTCTGGATATGGCGCTTGCGGCGGTTCAGTCGAGAGCGCCCGCCGTGTAGGCGCGCTCGATCTCGGCGCTGAATTTTTTCTGGACTTTCTCGCGTTTGATCTTCAGAGTCGGCGTGAGCAGCCCGTTCTCCACGGTCCAGGGATCGCGAGTCGTGACGACTCGCCGCACGCGGACGTAACGCGGGAATCCCTTCAGGCGTTCGTTGGCCCGCTGGATGAGGCTCTTCTCGTCGGTCTCCCGGGTCACTGCCACGAGCGTGAGAAACGGGCGACCTTCGCCGATCAGAATTCCCTGTTCGATGACTCCGTCCCCCAGGATAGCGAGCTCCACGTCCTGGGGCGGCAGCTTCTCGCCGTTCGAGAGCACGAGCACGTCTTTCAGCCGTCCGCGTATGAAGATCTTGCCGTCCCGGATTTCCGCGAGATCGCCTGTGTGCAGCCAGCCGTCACGGTCGAGCGATTTCGCGCTCGCTTCGGGATTGTTCCAGTAGCCCTTCATGATGCTCGGCCCCTTTGCGAGCAGCTCGCCGCCCGCGGCGATCCGCACCTCGACGTTGTCGAGCGGCGCCCCCACGGATTCGGGCACGTTGCTCTCCAGCCGGTTCACCGAGATCACCGGCGATGCCTCGGTCATTCCGTATCCCTGCAGAACCGGCAGTCCAAGACCCAGAAACAACCATGCAATCGCGGGATCGAGCGGGGCACCGCCGAGGATGGCAAGCCTCATCCTGCCGCCCAGCCTCGCCAACACCGGGCCGGCGACGCGGCTGCGCAGCAGCGCAAGCACGATGCGGTCGAGGAATCCCGCCTTGCCGCGTGCGGCGCGCCCTCCCGCGGCCACCACCAGATCGAACAGCCGTTTCTTCACCGCGGACTTGGCCAGCGCTTCGTTAACGCGCGCAGCGAACTTTTCGAAGACGCGCGGCACGGCGAACATAACGGTAGGCCGCTCGCTCGCGAGATCTTCCGCGAGCTGCGACACCGAGCGCGCGTAGGCGACTTTGGCGCCGATCGAGAGCGGCAGGTAGTAGCCGCCGGTCCGCTCGAACATGTGCGAAAGCGGCAGAAACGAAAGGAACACGTCGTCGGGCCGCGCAAGCCGCGTGCGCGCGCAGCCCGCGACGTTGGCGAGGATGTTGCCGTGAGTGAGCATCACGCCCTTGGGCCTGCCCGCGGTACCCGATGTATAGCAGATCGTGGCGAGGGCACCGTCTTCGAGCGGTGCGACCTCGAGCTCCGGCGCCTCCTTCGGCAGCACCGCGTCGACTGCGCCATCGCCGCTTCCCGGATCGGCGGCGAGGCACAGCACGCGCGGCAGCGACGCCGCCGCGGCACGCAGGGAATTCGCCATGCGGCTCGACTCAACCACGAGCAGGCGCGCGCCGCTGTTCTCCAGGCACCAGGCGACGTTCTCGGGATTGTCGTCCACGTAGAGCGGCACGACGACGAGGCCGAGCCCGAGGGCCCCCAGATCGGCGGCGACCCAGTGGATGCCGTTTTTCAGGCAGAGCGCAACGCGCTCGCCCGGCGCGAAACCCTCTGCCCCCAGAAATGCCTGCCAGCGCGCCGCGTAGGCGGCGATTTCGCGCGCGGAGATATCGCGCCAGCCACCCTCGAGAAACTGACGGTAGAGAATCCGCTCGGGTGTCGCGAGCTGTGTCTTGAGAAGGCTTGCGATATTGGCCATGGCTAGGCTGTGTTAGCCGGCTGCTTTCCTGCAGGCTCAAATTTTGGGGGTTTTAAAGGGGGCATGCCCCCTTTTTCAATATCCTGTTAGGCTCCCGCGCGTTCATCATGCGCAATCCCACGTGACCTCGCAAGCCTTCTTCGCCTCCTGCCCCAGGGGCCTCGAACCGCTCCTCGCGGAAGAGCTGGGCCGGCTCGGCGGACACAAAGCCGAGACCGTTCCCGGCGGTGTCAGCTTCGAGGGCGACATGCGGGCCTGCTACCGCGCCAACCTCGAGTCGCGGCTCGCCGGACGCGTACTGATGCGGCTCGCTCACGCACCCTATCGCAACGAACAGGACGTATACGAAGCCGCCCTCGCGGTGCGCTGGCCCGAATGGTTCAGCGAAAAGCACAGCATTCGCGTCGACCTCAACGCGATCCGCTCGCCGCTGAAGAGTCTGGAATTCGCGACCTTGCGCATCAAGGACGCGGTGTGCGACCGGTTTCGCGCGGACCGGGGGGAGCGGCCCGACGTGGATACGCGCTCGCCGGGCGTACGCATCCACGGATTTCTCGACCGGGCGAACGTGACTCTCTATCTCGATACTTCGGGCGATGCCCTCAATCGCCGTGGCTACCGCATGGAAACGGCCGAGGCGCCGCTCAAGGAAAATCTCGCCGCTGGCATCGTTCGTTTGAGCGGCTGGGATACGACGGAGGCGCTCCTCGACCCCATGTGCGGCAGCGGGACGCTGGTCATCGAGGCGGTCATGATGGCGCTCGCGATCCCGCCGGGACACGCGCGCGGGTTCGGCTTCGAACGCCTGGCGGGATTCGACCGCAGGCGCTGGAACGAGGTACGCGACGCGGCGCTCGCTCGCCGCACGCCGCCGCGCAGACTTGCGATCTTCGCCCGCGACCGCTACGGCGACGAGCTGAAAAAAGCGCGACGCAACCTCGAGGCGGCGGGCCTCGCAGACTGCGTCGAACTCAAACAGGCGGATGTTCTCGACACCGGCGCCCCGGCCAGCCAGGGCGTGCTCCTCGCCAATCCGCCCTACGGCGGGCGGATCGGGGAGGAGGCGGCGCTTGCGGAGTTCTACCCGAAGCTCGGCGACACGCTGAAAAAATACTATGCCGGATGGCGCTGCTATCTGTTCTCGGGAGATACGCGGCTTCCCAAGCTCATCAGGCTGACCGCGTCAAGACGCACGCCCTTGTACAACGGTCCCCTGGAGTGCCGTCTCTATGAATACCTCATAGTGGCCGGCTCCAACCGCAAGGGCTCGGACGCGCTGCGGCCAAGTGCAGGCGGCAATTAACAGGGCCCAGGATGCGCGCTAGTGCATCTGGTTGCGCGCGCTCGTGACCGCCAGATAAATCTCGCGCAGGAACACCAACAGCGAAAAGATGAACGCGACCATCGCGGCGATGAACAGCAGTCCGATGAATTTCGACAGGTCGATCGCGATGAATGCATCGACGAAGGCAACGGCGATCAGCAATCCGACAAAAAGCGCGCAAATCACCGAAAGCACGATCGAGCCATAGACCAGGCGCACGCGGCGGCTGAGGAGATTGAGCTCCGCGCGCGCCGCCTTCTGCCCCTCCGGCTGCAGCTGGCGTAGACGGTCCTCGAGCGTACGGCTGCGGTCCACCGCGCGGCCGAGGCGGTTGGAAAGCACCCCGATGATCGTGCCCACCGCGGTGAGCAGGAACACCGGCGCGACGGCGAGCTGGATGAGCCGCGCGACGTCTACGATGTTGTCGGAGGTCATTGGAACCCTTCCCGTCTGCCGCGCTTCACACCATCGCCTTGCGCAGCTGATGCTTGAAATGATGGATGTGGTTGAGCGCGATTTTCAGCTTTCCGCGGTCTTTCGCGGCCAGAGCTTCGTCGCGCCTTTTCTGCCACTCGTGGATCTTGGTCTTGACCGCGCTCTTGTCGACGCCCTTCACTTCGTGATGCACGTGCATGTCGATGCTGAGCGCCTTGCAGATCGCCGCGAGCAGATGGTCCTTGTTGAGCTGCGTGTAGCCCTTCACCGCCTCGTGCTCGATGCCGGCCGCGATCTCCCGCAACTCGGCGAGCGCCTTGCTCTTCAACTCAGGAAAAGTGTGAGCCATGTCGTCTCCTTGCGATCATCTTAAATGAAAGCGCCGTCAGGCGGCGAGCAAAGTCTCTATGTCGCCGGCGATCGACCCGGGCTCGGTCTTCGGCGCGTAGCGCCTGACCACCTTGCCGTTGCGCCCGATCAGAAACTTGGTGAAATTCCACTTGATCGCTTCGGTTCCAAGAATGCCCGGGGCCGCCTGCGCGAGCCACTTGTAGAGCGGGTGTGCCCCGGCGCCGTTCACCTCTATCTTGTCGAACATCTGGAAAGACGCGCCGTAGTTCTTCTGGCAGAACGAGCCGATTTCTGCGGCGTCGCCGGGTTCCTGGCCGCCGAACTGGTTGCAGGGAAAGCCCAGCACCTCGAGCCCCCTTGCGCGGTATTTCCGGCTGAGCGCTTCGAGACCAGCGTACTGCGGCGTGAATCCGCACTCGCTCGCCGTGTTAACGGCAAGGACCACTTTGCCGCGATAGTTCGCCAACCCGAGCGTCTCTCCGTTCAGGGTCTTCGCCGAAAATTCGTACAAGTCGCTCATGATTTCACCGATTGAATCCGTCTTGCGGTACTGCGTATTTCCGGAACCGCGACAAATTTTACACCGTCGGCCGGGTTCTCGACCGCCGCAACCAGAGCGGCGATCATCTGCTCGAGGGTCACGAGTCCCAGACGGAGCGCCGGTTCGCGCGCGAAAGGCAGAGCCTCCATGAGCTTGTAGACGGGCAACAGCACCCAAGGCCAGCGATGACCCGGTCCGAGCACGTACCAGGGTCTGAGAACGGTCGCCGAAAGTCCGCTCGCCGCAATCAGTGCCTCGCCCTCCTTGCGCGCCGCTATGAAGGCCTTCATCGCCGGCGCCGGGTGCGCCACGCTCACATAGACGAGGTGGCGCACCGCGGCGCGTTTCGCCGCCGTCACCGAGGCCCGGATGGAAGCTAGGTCGATATCCCGGAACTCCCTCGCTTTGGCGGGATTGGGGTGCGGCGTTCCGACCAGATGGACCAAGGTATCGGCGGGCGGAATCAAAGTGTCGAACGC
>DATDGA010000060.1:0-1690 GCA_036522335.1 Burkholderiales bacterium | reverse complement strand
CTCGCTCTTCTTCGTGGGCTATGCGCTGACGGGCTTTTTTTCCCTGGACAGCATCACCGACGCGCAGCAACGCTCGGACGCGGTGGGCTACGCCTGGTTCTGGCTCTTCCTGGCGGGCGTCGGCATGGGGCTGGGTGCGCTCTCCTGGTTCATTGCAAAGAGCAGTCCGGCGAGCATTGAGGAGGAATGAACATGAGAAAGACAGGATGGGTCGCCCTTGTGATCGCCGCGATGCTGAACGCGAGCGGCTGCGCGCAGTCGCCTGCGCGCGAAGGCGGCGTCGGAGCCTACGCCGTCGACGCCGCGTGGCCCAAACCGCTGCCCAACAACTGGACACTGGGGCAGGTCGCCGGAATCGCGGTGGATGCGCGCGACCACGTGTGGATCATCCACCGTCCGAAGACGCTGATCGACGAGGAAAAGGGCGCCGCGCTCAGTCCTCCGCGCGCGAAGTGCTGCGTGGCCGCGCCGCCGGTGATCGAGTTCGACGCCGCGGGCAATCTGCTTCGCGCCTGGGGCGGGCCGGGACAGGGCTACGAATGGTTCGAGAACGAGCACGGCATTTACGTCGATCATCAGGGCAACGTCTGGGTCGGCGGCAACGACCCGAAGGACCACCAGATCCTCAAGTTCACGCCGGACGGGAAATTCCTCATGCAGGTCGGCCGCGCCGGGCAGACGGGCGGCAGCAATTCCACGACCCTGCTCGGGCGCCCCGCGCACATGGAGATCGACGCGCAGGCGAACGAGCTCTACATCGCAGACGGCTACGGCAACAAGCGCGTGATCGTGCTCGACGCCACAACCGGTGCTTACAAGCGCCACTGGGGCGCCTACGGAAAGGCGCCGAGCGACGAGAAGCTTCCCATGTACAATCCGCAGTCGCCGCAGTTCGCGAACCCGGTGCACTGCGTGCGCCTGTCGAACGACGGCCTCGTCTATGTCTGCGACCGCGCCAACAACCGCGTGCAGGTGTTCCGCAAGGACGGCACTTTCGTGAAGCAGTTCGTGTTCGAGGAGAAGTCGCTCGGCTCGGGCTCGTCCTTCGATCTCGTGTTCTCGAACGATGCGCAGCAGAAGTATCTCTACCTCGCCGACGGCACCAACGACCAGGTACTCACCGTCGAGCGCGAATCGGGCCGCGCGATCGACTCGTTCGGCCGGCCGGGACGCTACGCGGGACAGTTCCTGGTTCTGCACAACATCGGCATCGACTCGAAGGGCAACCTGTACACGGCCGAGGTCGGCAGCGGCAAGCGCGCGCAGAAATTCAGGCCGGCCAATTAGGTTCGCGGAAACGCCGGCCCTTCAGCGGTCCTTGCCCGCGGGAACCGCGGGGCGGATCAGAAGGCCGGTGGTCGAGACCCGCAGCTCGAGCTCGGCAGGATCGCTCACGGGTACGAAGCTGGCCGAGCCGTACTCGGCGTCGAAAAAAGGCGCGAGAAACGCGTAGCGCCGGCGCAAATCGAACAAGTCCACCGGTTTTCCCTGCGCGAGCGTGTACAGGGTGCGCGGCGCGGTGCGCTCCCTCTCGATGTCGCGGTAGCGCCCGCCGACCCGGTCCAGCTCGTACGCGGTGTTCAGTCCGAGCAGATTCGCAAGCGCGTACCACTTCAGGATGCGTGCGTCCACGTAGATCTCATCTCCCGCGAGCGAGTAGCTCGCGCGACGCCCGTCTGGAAAGGTGAGG
>DATDGA010000059.1:0-2681 GCA_036522335.1 Burkholderiales bacterium | reverse complement strand
ACACCGGGCAGCAGCGCCTCGGCATTCTCCCGCGCATGCGGATCGTAGCCGCGCACCGTCGCGCCCTTCTCCTGGAGCATGGGCACGACGATCAGGCCACAGATCCGGGGGAACCTGGTTGGAGCGGTCGATTTCGGCCGCGCGTGGCGCGATCTCGGCGGCGGCGAATTCGCGCACCGTACCGCGCAGCATGTCGATGTGCTCGCCGAGGGCAAAGCGCAGCCCCGGGAGCTCAATCATCGGAGTCCCGCCGGAGAGGTCCCGGGCTCGGTCCATGCGAGAAGCCTCCAGAGTCGGGTAAAGACTTTACTTAACGTTTACGTAAACGTCAACTGCATCAGGTCCGCGCCGCACGCTTGCCTCTCCGGGTCAGGATCTTGCGCGACTGGCGCTCGAACTCGCGGATCTCGGAGAGCACCTCTTCGATCTCCTCGCGCTGGCGCTCGAGTTGCTCGCGGCGGGCGGTGAGTGCGGCGACGAACTTCTCCAGCTGCGGCCGTTCGTCCGGCGCGGAATCGTAGAGCTCCAGCATCTCGCGTATTTCGGCGAGGGAGAAGCCGAGTCGCTTGCCGCGCAGGATCAGTTTCAGGCGCACCCAGTCACGCTTGGAATAGACGCGCCGCGTGCCGTCGCGCCCGGGGCTCAGCAGGCCTTCGTCCTCGTAGAAGCGGATGGCGCGATGGGTCACGTCGAATTCGCGCGCAAGGTCGGCGATGCTGAAGGTTTTGGCGGATTCGTGCATCGGCGAAGTGCGCGGCGCTGGCGGAGGGTTTGTGGCGGGCGGCGCCATAATCTGCGAGAATTCGCAACTTTCGCCGCGGGAAGCGGGGATTCTACTCCGACCTCCTCGCGCCATCCAAAGCGCATGACCCCCGAATCGATCCTCGAGTATCCGCATGCCGCGCCGCCGGCGCCCGGCGAGGCGCTGCAGGTCGCGCCCGGCGTGCACTGGCTGCGCATGCCGCTGCCGTTTGCGCTGGACCACATCAATCTTTGGCTGCTCGAGGACGAATTCAACGGAAATGCAGGCTGGACCATCGTCGACTGCGGCATCGGCGACGATGCCACGCGCGCGCTGTGGGACCTTATCTTCGCCGGACGCATCGCAGGACGTCCGATCAAGCGTCTCATCGTCACTCACCACCATCCCGACCATGCCGGCCTTGCGGCGTGGCTGATCGAGCGCACCGGGGCCGAGTTCTGGATGCCGCAGGCCGAGTACTTCGCAGCGCACGCGATGCGCGAGGGAAGCGCGGGTTTTGCCTTCGACAACGTCCTCGCGATGTTCGAGCGCAACGGTCTCGCTGGAGAAAAGCTCGAACTGATGAAGCAGCGCCGCAGCAACTACCGCAGCCGGGTGCCCGCTTTTCCCTCCGGTTACAGGCGATTGATGGACGGGCAGACGCTTCGCGTCGGCGGTCGCGATTGGAGAGTCGTCATGGGTTACGGCCATGCGCCTGAGCACGCAGCGCTCCAATGCGAGGAGCTCGGCGTTCTCATTTCCGGCGACATGGTGCTTCCCAGAATCTCGACCAACGTCAGCGTGTGGGCGAACGAGCCCGAAGGAAATCCACTCGCACTCTTTCTCGATTCACTGTCGCGCTACGCCGAGCTGCCCGCCACGACGCTCACTCTGCCCTCGCACGGGCTGCCTTTCCGGGGTTTGCGCGAGCGCATCGCGCAGCTCCAGGAGCACCACCGCTTGCGCCTCGCTGAGCTGCACGAAGTCTGCGAGGCGCCCAAGGCCGCGGCAGACGTGCTCGATACGCTGTTTCGCCGCAAGCTCGACACTCATCAACTGTTCTTCGCCATGGGCGAGGCGATGGCCCACCTGCACTTTCTTTACGAAGACGGCCGCCTGAAACGCTCGGTCGGGGTCGATCGCGTAGTCCGCTATACGCAAATCTGATGTCTGCAGCGCCACCCTCGCCCGACCCCGCCCTGAGCGCCAAAGCATACGCCGAAGTGGCGGAGCGTTCCGGCCGGCTCATGGCGGAGTTTCTGCAGCGTCAGGCCGGCGGCAAGGGGATTGCTTTCAGCGACGAATTCGGGATCGCTCGCGCGTTCATGGACCTCTCGGCGCGCATGCTCGCCAACCCTTGGAAGCTCGCGGAGATGCAGACGAAACTGTTCTGGGATCACGTCGCTCTCTGGCAGTCGACGATGCTGCGCATGCTGGGAAGGGACGTTCCGCGCGTCGCCGAGCCCGCCAAGGGGGACAACCGCTTTCGCGAGGCAGACTGGCAGGACCAGTTCCTGTTCGACTACATCAAGCAGTCTTACCTCATCGCCGCGCGCCACGTGCACGACACTGTCGCCTCCGTCGAGGGCTTGCCGGAGGAAACACAGAAGAAGGTGAATTTCTACACGCGTCAATACATCGACGCGCTATCGCCCTCGAACTTCGCTCTCACCAACCCGCAGGTGCTGCGCGAGACCCTGCAGTCCGGCGGGCAGAACCTGCTCAAGGGCTTGAACAATCTGCTCGCCGATATCGAGCGCGGCGGGATCCGCATGGCGGACGAAAAGGCGTTCAAGGTGGGCGTGAACGTCGCCACCACTCCCGGCAAGGTGGTCTTCCAGAACGAACTGATGCAGCTCATCCAGTACGCGCCGAGCACCGACACGGTGTTCAGACGGCCGCTTCTCATCGTCCCGCCCTGGATCAACAAGTATTACAT
>DATDGA010000058.1:0-4106 GCA_036522335.1 Burkholderiales bacterium | reverse complement strand
GCGCGTCCTGGTCTTCACGCAGGACGAATGCATCGAATCCGCACTGCTTCATGAAGTGCAGGTGGTCGTGCAGCACGTCGCCGATCGCGCGCAGCTCGCCCTTGTAGCCATAGCGTTCACGCAGGAGCCGCGCGATCGAATAACCGCGGCCGTCGCCGAACTTGGGAAAATTCACCGCGATGAGGGGAAATCGCTGCACGTCTCCGCCGAGCGCTTCCGGCCCTTCGTTGGCATCGAGCCAGACGCCGAGCTTGCCGGGGTGGGCGAGAAAGTCCTCGCGGCGCGCGAGCCACAGAGCGAGCGGGACAACGACGTCGCCACGCGCGGGAACCTCGGGCAATTCGCCCTTCGGTCCGCGCTCAAGCAGATGCCAGCTGTCCGCGACGATGCGCCGTTCTTTGATCAGCATTGCCATATACGGATTCCTTGAAAGCTTCGACGCCGACGCGGTGCACCACGTCGATGAAGCGCTCGGCGTCGCTGTCGCGCCGCGCGAGGTAGCACTCGATCAGCTTTTCGATCACGTCAGGGACCTCGGCTCGAGCGAACGACGGGCCGATGACCTTGCCGAGAGAAGCGCCCCGGCCGGGCCGGATTTCACCCTGGTTGCCGCCGACCTCGATCTGGTACCACTCCTCGCCGTTCTTGTCGACGCCGAGAATGCCGATGTGGCCGACGTGGTGGTGGCCGCAGGCGTTCATGCAACCGGAAATGTTGACGTCGATCTCGCCGATATCGTGCAGGTAGTCGAGATCGTCGAAGCGCTGCTGGATGGCCTCGGCCACGGGGATCGACTTGGCGTTGGCGAGCGAGCAGAAGTCGCCGCCCGGGCAGCAGATGATGTTGGTGAGCAGCCCGACATTGGGGGTGGCGAACCCCAGCGCCCTGACCTCTTGCCACAGCGGGTGCAGATCGGACAGCTGCACGTCGGCAAAAATCAGATTCTGCTCGTGGGACACGCGCAGCTCGCCGAACGAATAACGGTCGGCGAGGTCGGCGATTTTTTCCATCTGCTCGGCGGTGACGTCGCCGGGCGGCACGCCCGTTTTCTTCAGGGACAGCGTGACGGCGGCGTAGCCCGCTTTCTTGTGCGGGTGCACATTGCGCTTGTGCCAGTTCGCGAATGCGCGGTCCGTGGCGAGCGCAGCTTCGAGTCCGGCATCGGTGGCGGGCAGCCGGAGGTAATGTGGGCGCGTAAACCGGCCTTCGATGCGGGCGATCTCTTCGGGAACTAGGGTCGAGGGGCCGTCCTTCAGGTGCGCCCACTCGGCATCGACTTCCTCGCGGAATTTCTCGGGGCCGCGTTCCTTCACCAGGATCTTGATGCGCGCCTTGTGGATGTTGTCGCGCCGCCCGTAGCGGTTGTAGACCCGCAGGATGGCCTCGCTATACGTGAGCAGATGCCGCCACGGCAGGAATTCGCGGATGACGAATCCAATCGCCGGCGTGCGGCCGAGCCCCCCGCCGACCAGCACGCGGAACCCCACCTCGCCCTTCTCGTCCATGACCGCGTGCAGGCCGATGTCGTGCACCGCGACCGCGGCACGGTCCGATTTGGCGCCGTTCATCGCGAACTTGAACTTGCGCGGCAGATACGAGAACTCGGGATGGAACGTGGACCACTGGCGGATGATTTCGCACCAGACGAAGGAATCGACGATCTCGTCCTGCGCGACGCCGGCGAAATGATCGGTGGTGATATTGCGGAAGGAATTGCCGGAAGTCTGGATCGCGTGCATCTGGACCGTCGCCAGTTCCGCAAGGATGTCGGGCACTCGCTCGAGCTTGGGCCAGTTCAACTGCAGGTTCTGGCGCGTGCTGAAGTGGCCGTAGCCGCGGTCGTACCTGCGGGCGATGTGCGCGAATTTTCGCAGTTGCTGCGTCGACAGCAGGCCGTAGGGAATAGCGATGCGCAGCATCGGCGCGTAACGCTGGATGTAGAGACCGTTCCGCAGGCGCAGCGCACGGAATTCGTCTTCGGAGAGCTTTCCGGCGAGAAAGCGTTTCGTCTGGTCGCGGAACTGGGTGACGCGCTCGTCAACGAGCTTCTGGTCGATTTCGTCGTAGAGGTACATGAGTGTCTACAGAGCGAGCTTGCCGCCGATCAGGATCAGCATCGCGGCGAGTGCGCCGCGCAGCAGTCGTTCAGGAATCTTCTGGTTGAGCGCGCTGCCGAGCCAGATGCCGGGCAGCGAGCCGATGAGCAGAGCCCCCAGCAGTTTCCAGTCCACGACCCCGGCGGCCGCGTGGCCGAGGCCCGCGACCAGCGTGAGCGGCACGGCATGGGCGATGTCGGTGCCGACGATGCGCGCAGCCGCAAGGCCCGGGTAAAGGAAAAACAGCACGGTCACACCCAGCGCGCCGGCGCCGACCGAGGAGACCGTCACCAGGACTCCAAGAATCGCGCCGAGCGCGGCGGTGCGCCGCGGCGACGCCGAATACGGGCCGGACGTAACGTGCCGTGCCGCCAAGGCGTGAAGCTGTTCCCTCAACAGGAGTGCCCCGCCGGTAAGAATGAGTGCGAAACCGAGCGCCACGCTCACGATTGCCGAAAGCTTTCCGGGATCGGGCACGTACGCGTGCAATAACACCAGCGTAACGGCGGAAGCCGGTATGCTGCCCGCGGCGAGCCAGCCGACGACGTTCCAGGCGACGTTGCCGCGGCGCGCGTGAGCCCAAGCGCCCCCGGTTTTGGTCAATGCGGCGAAAAGCAAATCTGTTCCGACTGCGGTGACGGGAGCGACGCCGAACACGAGCACGAGCAGCGGCGTCATCAGGGAACCGCCGCCGACGCCGGTGACACCGACCACCAGTCCGACCAAAAATCCCGAGAGCGAGTAAAGCCAGTCCACGTTCAATTTCCGTAAAGGAAAGCATGCTAGCGTGGGCCTCTAATACCTCAAAAGACTTTTGTGTTAGAATTTAATAACTCCAGAACATATAATGTAAGACCATGAATTTCCAGCAATTAAGGTATGTCCGAGAGACGGTGAGGCAGGGCTTGAATCTCACGGAAGCGGCAAAGAAGCTGCACACTTCCCAGCCGGGGGTGTCGAAGCAAATCCGCGAGCTCGAGAGCGAGCTAGGCGTCGAGATTTTCGTGCGTTACGGCAAGCGCATCATCGCCGTCACCGAACCGGGCAAGGCCGTGGTCGAAGTGATCGAACATCTGCTGCAGGAAGCGGAAAACCTGAAGCAGGTAGGACGCGAATTCAAAGACCAGGCTGCGGGAACGCTGACCATCGCCACGACCCATACCCAGGCGCGTTACTCGCTGCCCAGGGTGGTGAGCGCGTTCAAGCGGCGCTATCCGAAAGTACATCTCACGATCAAGCAGGGGAACCCGCCGCAACTCGCGGAGATGATTATCGCGCGCGAAGCCGACATCGCGATCGCAACCGAGGCTCTGGACAGTTATCCGAAGCTGCTCGCGTTGCCCGGATTCCAGTGGCGTCATTGCGTCGTAGTGCCCGCGAAACACTTACTGGCGAAGGAACGACGCCTCACGCTCGAGATGCTGGCACGGTATCCGATCGTTACCTACGACCCCGCGTTCGCTGGGAGGAGTCACATCGACGAGGCGTTCAAGGCGCACGGGCTCGAGCCCGACATCGTGCTTTCCGCGGTCGATTCGGACGTCATCAAGACCTACGTGGAGCTCGGCCTGGGGATCGGCATCATCGCCGCGATGGCCTTCGATGCGAAGCGCGACCGGCACCTCCGCGCGCTCGACGTTGGGCATCTGTTCGGTGCCATGACGACGCGCGTGGCGGTGCGCCGCGGCGCGGCGCTTCGCGGGTTCGCCTATGTTTTCATTGAGTTGTTTTCGCCCCGACTGACCAAGAAACTGATTGACGCCGCGCTCGCCGGAAAGGGCGAAACGTACGAGTTATAGTTCGAGTTCGGCCGGAAAGTATCGCAAGAGTCGGGTGGAGCGCGTCCCATCGGCCGCGTATGCTGGTCGCCCGAAAGAAGATGAGTGACATATGAACCCTCCGTTCACCGCAGAGTGCGAAATCTACCGTACGGTCGAGCGCGCGATCGAGTATCTGCGCGATCCCGCGCGGGAGCAGCACGATGCCCTCCGCTCTCTCGACCGCTTAGTC
>DATDGA010000057.1:0-4312 GCA_036522335.1 Burkholderiales bacterium | reverse complement strand
CCACCGGATTGAGATGCTAAACGTCGTTGACCACCGTCCTGCCCGCGCGCGCGGGGGCCGGCAGGAGAGCGGCGACACCGGATGCCGCGGCGGCCTTGAGGATTTTCCGCCGTCCCGGATTCACGGGGATTCCCGGCCGCGGCTCCGCCTTGCGAATCAGCCCGGCTCCTGCCCCTTCGCCTTGAACACGGCGCCGGCGGACGGCGTGGTGAGGAACTGGATCAGCGCCTTTGCCGCCGACGAGTCCTTCGAACCCACGCCGACGCCGGCATGGAAGACGGTGAAGTTCTGCAGCTCGGGCGGCAGCGGCCCGAGGACTTCGACGCCGGGCACGCCCATCAACTCGTTGACGAGGAGCGCGCCGTACTCGGCTTTGCCCTCGGCAAGCAGCTTGCGCACCTCATCGCCCGAGGAAGCGAGCACGACCTTCGGCTTCATCTGCTCGGCGATTCCCATGCGCTCGAGCAGGCTCGCGAAGTAGATGCCGCTCTGGCCCTCCTTCGCCCAGGAGACCGATTTCGCGGCGAGCAGCGTGCGCTTGAGCGCATCCGCCGTGCCGATGTCGGGCCGCGCTCCACCCTTCTTGATGCCGATGCCCACGCCCGAGCGCGCGATCGCGGCGCGCGAGGCCGCGTCCACCTTGCCCTGCTTCGCGAGGTCGTCGATGCCGGCGCTGGTGAGGATGGCGAGATCGAAGGCTTCCCCGCCTTCGATCTGGCGCTTGAGAACGGCGGCGAGCCCGAAGGTGATGACGAGCTTGTTGCCGCTGGCGCGCTCGAAGACGGGCGCGAGCTCATCCAGCGCCGCCTTCACGCCGTTCGAAGCGAGCACCTTGATCTCCGCGGCGCGTATCGAAGCGGTGGTCATGAGAGCGGCGATGCCGATGATTGCGGTGACGAGCGTCTTGACGTTCATGATGTCTCCCTCGGTCGTTGTGGGGGCATCGTACTCCTGCGCCCCGGACAAGGTAAGTCGGGAAACTTCCCGAAGAACCTACGGCGCCTGAAACCCCACTCTCGCATGGCTGCCGTCGCAATACGGCTTGTTGGCCGAATGACCGCAGCGGCAAAACGCCGCTGCGGTCGCGCGTTCGACGGTTTTTCCGGTGCCGGTCACGACTTCGATCGCGCCGGACACGAGCAGCGGCCCGTTGGCGGCGGGGCGGATGTCGACCGGGCCGTCGCGCCGAGCGAGGGCTTTGCTTTCTTTCACCGGTGCTTCGCCGCTCGCGACGAAGCCCGCGCTTGCATGGCTGCCGTCGCAATAGGGTTTGTTCTTCGACGCGCCGCAACGGCACAAGGTGGCGCGAAAGCCGATCGCCTCGCCCGCAAGTTTCAACGCACCGTGAAACGCAAGCGGGCCGTTCTCCCGGATGCGCGCGAGGTTGACCTTGGGCGCCTGTTCGGCGGGTCCGCCGTCGAGACGCTCGTAGGCGATGGCGCCGGAGGGGCACTGGTGCGCGATCTCGGCGACGGTCTCAGGCAGCGCGGCGTCGGGATGGATCCACTCGCCCTCCACGCTGGGAACGAACACTTCCGGGTGCGACAGCACGCAGCCGCGCGAATGGATGCATTTCTTCGCATCGAAGCGGATGCGCACTTTCCTGCCGTCGACGATTTCAATGGCGCTCATGCCCGGATCCCTTTCGCGTAAGAGGCGATGCCAACTATGCTACCCAAGCGCGCCGAAACGCGTCACACTACCGCGCAATTCGAAGCGCGACCATCGGAGGACCATCTTGACTCACGTGACTCACTCCAAAATGCTGGAGACCCGGCGAAGAAGGACAAGAGCGGTGAAGGACTCCGCCGGCGCGGCCAAGCGGGCGAAGAAGACCGCGAAGCGGAACCCGAAGACAGCCGGCGCCGCCGCCCCGAAATCCCCCTAGCGTTTCGACCCGAAGCGGGGGACCGCGGCAGCCGCACGGCCCCCGTACGCTCTCCTTGCACGGACTTCCGGTTCGGTCGTGCGTCCTCCTCATCTGCGGCCCGCGAGCGACCTCCCTCGCGCCATTTTTGCCAAGGATGAGATAATGGCGCCATGGACACGCCCCAACAGCCGATTTCCCCGCGCCAGCGCATGCAGGAGCTCCTCGCGATACCCGAGGGGCAGCGCACCGAGGCCCAATGGGATGAGTTGAACGAGCTCGAGATCAAGCTCGCTTCGGGCAACCGGCAGGACGCCCCGCAGCAGCAGGGCGCCCGGCGGAACGCCCCCCCTCCCCCCCCGGGTTATCCCAGGCCCGGCGGCCACCCCCAGAACAAGAAGCCGTTCAGGAAATTCCACAAAAGGCGGCACAACGGAGGAGGAGTTCCGTGACGGAACCGCAGCCGATCATCTCCGTCACCCACCTCTCAAAAACCTACGCTTCCGGCCTCAAGGCTCTCAAGAACATCAATCTCGAGATCCGCCGCGGCGAGATTTTCGCGCTGCTCGGTCCCAACGGCGCGGGGAAGACCACCCTGATCGGCACCATCTGCGGAATCGTCAATCCGAGCGAAGGCACCATCCGGGTGGACGGCCGCGATATCGTCGTGGACTATCGCGCGTCGCGCTCCCTGATCGGCCTGGTGCCGCAGGAACTGACCACCGACGCGTTCGAATCCGTGTGGAACACGGTGTCATTCAGCCGCGGCCTCTTCGGCAAGCCCGCCAATCCCGCGCACATCGAGAAGGTGCTGAAGGAGCTGTCCCTGTGGGCGAGGAAGGACAGCAAGGTCATGACCCTTTCGGGCGGCATGAAGCGGCGCCTGATGATCGCGAAAGCCCTGTCGCACGAGCCGCGGATCCTGTTCCTCGACGAGCCGACCGCGGGCGTGGACGTCGAGCTCCGACGCGACATGTGGGAGCTGGTGCGCACGCTCCAGGTCGCCGGCGTCACCATCATCCTCACCACCCATTACATCGACGAGGCCGAGGAGATGGCCGACCGGATCGGGGTGATCAACAAGGGCGAGCTCATCCTGGTGGAACAAAAAGCCGAGCTGATGCGCAAGCTCGGGAAGAAGCAGCTGACGCTGCAGCTGCAGGACGCGCTCGAGCACATCCCTAACGGGCTCTCGGCCTACAATCTGCAGCTCGCGTGCAACGGCAGCGAGCTGGTCTACACCTACGATGAGGGCGACCGATCCGGTATCACGACGCTGCTGAAGGAGTTGCCGGAGGCCGGCGTCCGGTTCAAGGACCTCCACACGACGCAGAGCTCGCTCGAGGACATCTTCGTCACCCTGGTGAGCGACCGGAAGCGAGTGCAATGAACGCCATGAACGTCAACGTCTACGCGATACGCGCGATCTACAAATTCGAGATGTCGCGCACGCGGCGCACGCTGATGCAGAGCATCATCGCCCCGGTGATTTCGACGGCCTTGTACTTCGTCGTCTTCGGCGCGGCGATCGGCGCTCGCATACCCCAGGTCGAGAACGTCAGCTACGGCGCCTTCATCGTGCCGGGGTTGATCATGCTGTCGCTCCTGACGCAGAGCATCTCCAATGCATCCTTCGGCATCTACTTTCCGAAGTTCACCGGGACCATCTACGAGCTGCTGTCTGCGCCCGTGTCCTATTTCGAGATCGTGGTCGCTTACGTGGGCGCGGCCGCGACCAAATCGATCGTACTCGGCCTCATCATCCTCGCGACGGCGGCGGTGCTGGTGCCGCTCAGGGTCGAGCATCCCGTGTGGATGATCGCGTTCCTCGTGCTGACCTCGGTGACTTTCAGCCTCGTCGGCTTCATCATCGGCATCTGGGCGGACGGTTTCGAGAAACTTCAGGCCGTACCGCTTCTCATCATCACGCCGCTGACGTTTCTCGGCGGCAGCTTCTACTCCATCAACATGCTGCCGCCATTCTGGCAGACGGTGTCCCTGTTCAACCCCGTGGTCTACCTCGTCAGCGGATTCCGCTGGAGCTTCTTCGGCCTGGCCGACGTGAGCGTCGGCCTGAGCCTGGTCATCACCGGCGCGTTCCTTGCGGTCTCGCTCGCGGTCGTAGCGTGGATCTTCAGGACGGGATACCGGCTGAAGACCTAGCTCTACAGCGCCTTCCTCGCCGCGCTCGCTCCCGCGATCCTGCCAAACACCGAGCCGTTGGTCAAACCGCTCCCTCCGGGGTAGTTGAAGTAAAAAATTCCGCCGACGAGCTCTCCGGCCGCGTAGAGGCCCGCGATCGGCTCGCCGTCGGTCGAGATGACTTGCGCGTCGGTATTGATGCGCAAGCCGCCGAAGCTGAAGGTGATCCCGCAGGTCACGGCGTAAGCCTCGAAGGGCGGCGTGTCGATGGTGTTCGCCCAGTTGGACTTGTTCACCGCAAGG
>DATDGA010000056.1:0-3053 GCA_036522335.1 Burkholderiales bacterium | reverse complement strand
CATCTGCATCGAGCTCATGCAACAGCTTGCCGACACGCCCGGCATCGCCGGTGCGCACGTCATGGCGCCGCAAAATCACGCGGCCCTCGCCGAAGTCATCGCCGCATCCGGAGTCAGGGGAAGGAAGCGCGCCCCCCTCGGGCGCGCCTAGCCAGGCCATGGCATTCAGCCAGCGCTTCATCGAAGTCGACGGGTGCAAGATCAACGTTCGACGCGGCGGCTCAGGCAATCCGCTTTTGTATTTGCATGGCGCGAGCGGCGCCCCGGTCGTGATGCCTTTCATGGAGAAACTCGCAGGCCACTTCGATGTGCTCGTCCCCGAGCACCCGGGCTTCGGTTTGTCGGACGAACCGGCATGGCTGGAAAACATCCATGACCTCGCATATTTCTATCTGGATCTGCTGCGCGCCCTCGACCTAAAAGACGTGCACGTGGTCGGCAGCTCGCTTGGCGGATGGCTGGCGCTGGAAATGGCGGTGCGCGATACCTCGCGCATCGGCTCACTGGTGCTGGTAGGCCCCGCCGGCATTTCCGTTCCCGGAATCCAGCCGGGCGATATTTTTCTGTGGTCGCCGGAGGACACGGTGCGCAATCTGTATTTCGATCAGAAGGTCGCGGAGCAAAGACTGGCTGAGCCGATGACCCCCGAGTCGCTCGACATGACGCTTAAGAACCGGCACACCGTGGCTCGACTCGGCTGGGAGCCGCGGCTGCACGACCCGTTCCTGCCCAAGTGGCTGCACCGGATCGATGTGCCGGTGCAGATCGTCTGGGGAGAGGAAGACAGGATCCTGCCGGTTGCCTATGCGCGCGAGTTCGCGAAGCTGATGCCTAGGGCGCAGGTCGAGATCGTGCCGCAATGCGGGCATCTGCCGCAGACGGAAAAGCCCGACCTCTTCTGCGACATCGTGTTCCGCTTTGCCGGCGCGAAGGGGTGAGTTTGGAAATCGTCCTGTTCCACCTGATGCCGTACGCCGAGCTCGATCTGAAAGCCGGGCGCGATCACGGAACGGTATGGGTGACGCTCCCCAATTCGAACTTCGACCCGGTCAAGGGCCACACGCTCTACAACCGCTACCTGGATGAGCTCGAATACGGCGAGGAGCTCGGATTCGACGCGGTCGCGGTGAATGAGCATCATCAAACCGCGTACGGCCTCATGCCTTCGCCGATCGTCACCGCGTCCGCGCTCGCGCGGCGCACGAAGCACGTGAAGATCGCGATTCTCGGCAGCGCGCTGCCCTTGCGCGAGCATCCGCTGACCGTGGCCGAGGAGCACGCGATGATCGACGTCATTTCGGGCGGGCGCCTCATCTCCGGCTTCGTGCGCGGCATCGGAGCCGAGTACCACACCTTCGGAGTGAATCCGACTTTCTCGCACGAGCGCTTCCACGAAGCGCACGACCTGATCGTGCGGGCCTGGACCGAGCCCGGTCCGTTCGCCTTCCAGGGCCGGCACTACAACGTCCAATACGTGAACCTCTGGCCGCGGCCGTTCCAGAAGCCGCACCCCCCGATATGGATTCCGTCGCAGGGCAGCAAGGAAACGATCGACTGGGCCGCGCATCCCGACCGCAAATACACGTATCTACAGACCTTCAGCCCGGCGAGCGTGGTGCGGCGCTATCTCGACATGTACCGCGACACCTGCAAGGGCTTCGGTTACGAGGCGCAGGACCGGCAGCTCGGCTGGGCGGTGCCTGTATACACTGCTGAAACGGATGAACTCGCCCGGCGCGAAGCGAAGCCGCACTTCGAGGCTTTCCGCAATGTCTTCCTCAAGATGCCGGTCGAAATGCTGCTGCCGCCCGGATACACTTCGCGCGAATCGCTGAAGAGCGTGATGAAGGCGAAAGCCGCGATATTCGGCGATATCACGCTCGAAAAATCGATCGAGCTGGGTCTCGTCGTCTGCGGCAGCCCGGCGACGGCGCGCCAGGCGTTCGAGTCCTATTGGAAGGACATGCGCTTCGGCAACCTGCTCGTGCTGTGCCAGTTCGGCACGCTGCCGGCGCACCTCACGCGCAAGAACATGGAGCTGTTCGCCCGGGAGGTAATGCCGGCCGTGAAGCAACTGACTTCGAAGACCGTACCCGCTTAGGGACCCACCACAGCGAGCCTGGCGTCCTCAATATCGCCGCCAATTGCAGAACACCTACCGATACAGATCTACGGGCAGATCGAGCGGCCGGTGCGAGGCGTCTGACCGATAGCCTGCCCTTGCGAGCCCGAGAGAGAAGCTCGGCTTTTCCCATCGCGGTGCATAACGGCGTGCGCGTCGCCGCCGGTGACGCGGAGGGCCGCAAGAAACTCGCGCAATACATGCTGCGCGCGCCGCTTTCCCTAGGGAAGATGAGCTATGACGCGAAGACCGGCATGGTCATCTACCGCTCGCACATGCATAAGAGTCTAAAGCGCAATTTCCGGTTGATGCCCGGCGCGCAATGGCTCGAGATGCTCTGCCGCCACATTCCGGACCGGTTCGAACATCTGGTGCGCTACGTCGGTTGGTACTCGACAAGGGTTCGGGGCGAGCGGGCCCGTAAGGCCGCGTCGGCAACAGCGGTGCAAGCACCCGAGGACGGCCAGGTGATTGCGGCGCGCGCACGATCGGCGTGGGCACGATTGATCCACAAGGTCTACGAGGTCGATCCTCTGCAATGTCCCAAGTGCGGCGCGCCGATGCACGTCATCGCCCTGATCGATAACGCTGCGGTCATTCGCCGCATCCTGGAACATCTGGGCCGCTGGGCGCCGCGCGAGTTGCAACGGAATCCACGCGCGCCACCGAAGCCACCGCCTGTGCTAGAACTGACTTACCATCCCGTTCCCGACATCGCCTGAGTCCCGGACCTGTCGGGCGCCGGAGGGGATTTGCCCGGCTGCGGCGGGCAGAGTTGATTGCCTAGCAATTTACCACTAGACTCGCTCCGATTCGCCCCGTCAAGTTAACATAAGAGCGATATGCGTGGTTCCAGGCAGCCTTCAAGCACAAGATTGCGGCGCGCCGGTGCGCCCTTCAAACTTCGCGGCCGGATTGATTTGCCTATCCG
>DATDGA010000055.1:0-6135 GCA_036522335.1 Burkholderiales bacterium | reverse complement strand
ATGTACAAGACGGTGTTCCCCGAGGTCTACTCGGTGCCGATGATCGCGGGACAGTCGCCCGACTACATCGCCAAGGCCCTGCAAGCCTACCGCGCGGGTGAGCGCGGCCATCCGAGCATGCAGGGAATCGCGAAAAGCCTCTCCGACCAGGACATAGCCGACCTCGCCGCCTATTACGGCGGCGCGAGAAAGGCGGGCCAATGAACAAGCTTCTCGCCGTCGCGCTCGCCACTGTTTTCAGCGCGCAGGCCTTTGCCGCGGGCGATGCGGCCTCCGGCAAGCAGAAGTCCCAGACTTGCGCCGCCTGCCACGGACCCGACGGCAACACTCCGACGGGACCGGATTTCCCGCGGCTCGCGGGGCAGCACTACGACTACCTGCTGAAGTCGCTGCGCGACTACAAGTCCGGCGCGCGCAAGAATCCCATCATGGGTGCACAGGTCGGCAGCCTGAATTCTCAGGACATGGCCGACCTCGCTGCGTATTTCTCCAGCCAGAAGGGCTTGCTCGGCGTCATCCGGTAGGTCTCCGTCGTTTCCGCGAAGGCTGCAATCCGGTGCGTCGTGTTGCACAGGCGAGGCCGCTTCGGTTAAGTTCGCTCCTGCGGCCGGGTTGATCCTGAGTTCCACCCCGGCATGCACCCAAGAGGGAGACTCCCGGTGTTCGGATTGCTTCGCGACAAGGAACTGGAAGCCTTTGCCGCCGATCTGGCGAGGCAGTTCGGCACGCGCATGCCACCCTCGGCGCTCACCGCCGATCGGGCGTCCGATCCCAAGTTCAAGGCCACGCTGGCCGCGGCGCTTCACCATGTGTTTCTCGCCGCGCAGAACTATTGCCGCGGGCACAAGGTCGGCCTTCTCAAGCGGGCGCGGTTCTCCAAGACCTTCCAGGACGAGATCAAGTCCTTAGGCTACCCGGACGACTTCGTTAGGGAAGTCACCATGAGCCTCGCCGAACAGCTCACCCAGATCTGAACCGATGCCTGGGTGGTTTCGCAAAAAGCCACCGGCGCCCGGCATGCCGCCGGAACGGTCGACCTCCATTCCCACAGACGAAAGGTTGCGGCGCGCGCTGGACCTTCGGGACTCCGGCAGGCTGACCGAAGCGGAGTCCCAGCTGCGGACCGCGTTGGCCGAATCGCCGGAGGCCGAGGTGCATTTTCAGCTCGCGATCCTGCTGCAAATGCAGGACCGGCTCGCGGCGGCGGAAACGAACTACCGCATGGCGATTGCGGGGTTACCCTCGCACGCCGAGGCGTACAACGGCCTCGGTGTGGTACTGCATAGATTGGGGCGGGACGAGGAATCGCTCGCCGCTCACGAACGAGCGCTGTCGCTGCGTCCTGGCTTCGTCGACGCCTCCAACAACGCAGCGGTGGCGCTGCAAATTCTCGGTCGGATGGAAGACGCGGTCGGGCACTACGCGCACGCGCTTGCTCTTGCTCCCGCTCACCCGGGACTTCACTTCAACCGCGCGGCTGCGCTCGAGGCGCTCGGCCGCTTCGATGAGGCGGAGGCGGGCTATCGCAGGGCCCTCGAACTCGCCCCCGACCTGGCCTTGGCGCACAACAACCTCGGCGCCTCGATGCGCCGGCAGGGCCGTGTCGAGGCCGCGCTCGAACACTTTCTCCGGGCGATCGAGTTGCAGCCCGACTTCGCCCAGGCGCGGCTCAATTTGGCCTATGCACTGATCGAGCTCGGCCGCTTCGAGGAAGGATTGGCCGAGCTGGACCGATATCTTGCCGACCGGCCGGAAGACGCGAACGCGCTTGTTCAGCGCGGGCGCGCGCTCGAACTGCTGGGCCGCTTTCCCGAGGCGAAGGAGTGCTACCTCCGGACGCTTGAACTGTCGCCAGGCTTGGCCGAGGGCTACATGCGGCTGGGTGGGGTGCAACGTCACGTCGGCGATCACGACGAGGGCATCGCGAACTTGCGCCGCGCGGTGGACCTGGCACCGGACTCCGTACAAAACTGGACCGGCCTGCTGTTTGCGCTCAATTACGCGGACGGCATCGCTCCGTCGGAGATCTACACTGCGCACCGCGAATTCGGTCGGCGTTTCTCCCCGGCGTTGGTTCGAAACGATCATGCCAACGCGCCCGAACCCGAGCGCCGCTTGCGGGTGGGATACGTCTCGGGGGATTTTCGCACGCATGCCGTGGCGCAGTTCATCGAGCCGGTCCTCGAGAACCATGACCGCGACACGGTCGAAGTCTTCTGTTACTACACGCTCAATCGAGGCGACGCCGTGACCGACCGGCTCAAGCGGCATGCGGCCTGGTGGCGCGAGGTACACGCGCTCTCGGACGATGCATTCGCCGATCGGGTGCGCGCCGATGGTATCGACGTGCTGATAGATTTATCGGGGCATACTGCCCATAACCGTTTGCTCGCGTTCGCGCGCAAGCCCGCCCCTGTCCAAGCGACCTGGCTCGGTTATCTCAATACCACCGGTCTGCCAGCCATGGATTGGCGCATCACCGACCGGCACGCGGCGCCCGCGGGTTTGCTGGAGGCCTATCACAGCGAGGGGCTCATGCGGCTTCCGCATTGCCAGTGGTGCTACCGCGAACCGGAGGGAGCCCCGGGCATCACCGAGAGATCGCCGACGGTTACCGGCCCTGTCGTTTTCGCTGCGTTCACGAATCCTTCAAAGATCACGGGCAAGGTCATCGGATTGTGGGTCAAACTTCTCGCTCGCGTACCGGACGCCAAGCTTCTCCTTCTGGGACAGGGCGTGGACTCGATCGCGGCGGAATTCCGGGCGCATTTTGCGCGTCACGGCATCACGCCCGAGCGGATCTCGTTGCAAGGCTCCAAGTCCTTCCCGGAATATCTGGCTCTGCACGGCGAGGTCGATATCATGCTCGACACATTCCCTTACACGGGAGGGACGACGAGCTGTCATGGGTTGTGGATGGGCGTGCCGCTCGTCACCCTGACGGGCGAGACCTCCACCTCCCGCGGCGGCGCGAGCCTGCTGAACACCATCGGCCTGCCGGACTTGGTAGCGGACAGCGCGGAGCGTTATCTCGAGATCGCCGAAAACCTTGCGAACGATCCCATCAGGTTGAAGGAGCTGCGCGCTGGCTTGCGCGGGAGAATGCTGGCATCGCCGCTCATGGACATCCCGCGCTTCACGCGCGATCTGGAACAAGCGTTCCGATTCATGTGGCGGTCGTGGTGCGAGCAGCAGCGATGATCGGGCGGCGCGCCGCAGGCACTCGTTCCAGGCATCGAAGAAGAGGCTGCGCGCCTGCTCGCGGCCAGCACTGAACATCAGGCTTTCGTCTTTTGCCTGAATTCGCACAGCTCGCGGATGACGCAGGTCGGGCACTCGGGCCTTCTCGCCTTGCATACGTAGCGCCCATGCAGGATCAGCCAGTGGTGCGCGTCCTTGCGGAATTCCTCGGGGACGAATTTCAGGAGCCTGTCTTCGACTTCGCGCACGTCCTTGCCCGGCGCGATGCCGGTGCGGTTGGCGACGCGGAAGATATGCGTGTCCACCGCGATGGTCGGCTGGCCGAAGGCGGTGTTGAGGATCACATTGGCGGTCTTCCGTCCGACGCCCGGGAGCGCTTCGAGCGCCTCGCGCGACTGCGGCACTTCGCCGCTGTGGCGCTCGACGAGCAAGCGGCAGGTCTCCATGAGGTGTTTTGCCTTGGATCGGTACAGACCGATGGTGCGGATGTATCCGGTCAATCCGTCCATGCCAAGACCGAGTATGGCTTGCGGAGTGTTCGCAACCCGATAGAGTTTGTCGGTGGCGAGGTTCACGCTCCTGTCGGTGGCCTGTGCCGACAGCACGACCGATACCAGGAGCTCGAAAGGCGTCCGATGCGCGAGCTCGGTCGTCGGATTCGGGTTCGCCGAGCGCAGTCGCTCGAAGATCTTCCGGCGCTTTTGCGGATTCACGTGCTTTGCCTTCGCGCCCGTGCGCGCTCGATCGCGGCCTGGATGATCGCGCGCTTCTTCTTCGCGTCGGGATCTTCCTTCGCCCTGAGCGCCCTTGCCGCCATGCGTTCGGCGCGCTCCCGCCGCTCGCGCTCCAGGCGCGCGCGGCGCAGTTCGAAGCGCTCGCGTGCGGCATCCGCGCGCCCACGGTCCCAGATCGCATCGGCGCCGGTCGAGGGCACCATCGCTATGCAGTCCACGGGGCAGGGCGGAACGCACAGGTCGCAGCCGGAGCACAGCTCAGTCACCACCGTATGCATCAGCTTCGGCGCCCCGACGATCGCGTCCACCGGGCAGGCCTGGATGCACAGCGTGCAGCCGATGCAGCGCGCCTCGTCGACGATCGCGACGCGGCGCGCTTGCTCGATGCCGTTTCGCGGATTGAGCGGCTGGTATTCCCGGCCGAGAAGCGCCGCGAGCTTGCGGACGCCGGCATCGCCTCCGGGCGGGCATTGATTGATTTCGGCTTCGCCTCCCGCGATCGCTTCCGCATACGGCCTGCACGCGGGATAGCCGCACTTCGTGCATTGAGTCTGAGGCAGCAGCGCGTCGATTTGCTCGACGAGCGTGCTCATCGGGCCTGCGCCGCCGCCGCGAGGTCGCGCACGATTCTGCCGACCAGCCCCGGCCCGCGATAGACGAGCGCGGTGTAGAGCTGGACGAGGCTCGCGCCGGCGTCCAGCTTTTCGCGTGCGTCGGCGGCGCTCGCGATTCCGCCGACACCGACGATCGCAACGCTCGCGGGCAGCACTCGCCGCAGCTTCGCGATCGCTGCTGTGGCGCGTTTTCGGAGCGGTGCTCCCGAAAGCCCGCCATGCGCGCGGCTCGCCGGCAGATGCTCGAGCCCTTCGCGCGACACGGTGGTGTTGGTCGCGATCACGGCGTCGATTCCGCGAGCGGCGACGCGGTCGGCGATCGCTTCGATTCCCGCATCGTCCAGGTCGGGCGCGACCTTCACCGCCAGAGGAACGCGTCTTCCGTGCTGTATTGCCAGCCGGTCGCGCTCCACGGCGAGGGCGGCGAGAAGGGCATCGAGCCCGTCCGCATGCTGCAGCTCCCGCAGATCCTTCGTGTTGGGCGAGGAGACGTTCGCGGTGACGAAGCTCGCATGGGGGTAGACCTTGCGCAGGCAGGCGACGTAGTCGTCGGCCGCGCGCTCGTTCGGCGTATCGAAATTCTTTCCGATGTTGACGCCCAGAATGCCGCGGTAGCGCGAACGACGCAGGTTCTCGGTCAGGACGTCCACTCCGAGGTTGTTGAAACCCAGGCGGTTGATGAGCGCTTCGGCTTCGGGCAGGCGAAAGAGGCGCGGCTTCGGATTGCCCGGCTGGGGACGCGGGGTCACCGCTCCGATTTCGAGGAAACCGAAGCCGAGCGCGGCAAGTCCATCGATATGCTCGCCGTTCTTGTCCAGGCCCGCGGCGAGCCCGACCGGGTTGGGGAAATCCAGGCCCATGACGCGTACCGGAATTTGCGGTGCCGCAGAAGCGAGGAGCGACGCGAGGCGTAACTGCGTCAGGACGTCGAGGGAGCCGAGGCTGAAGCGATGCGCCGTTTCCGGGTCGAGCGCGAAGAACAGCGGCCGGACGGCGCGATAGAGCATGCCGTCATTTTACCGCGGCGGCGCCGCAGTACCCGGCTCAGGAACGGACTTCGGTTTCCTCCAGGCGGCGCCAGTTGCCGTCGATGAAACCTTCGATCGGCTGAAAGTGCGCCTTGTAGGACATCTTGCGGCTGTCCTTGATCCAGTAGCCGAGATACAGATAAGGCAGGGACGCGCGGCGGCACTGCTCGATCTGCCACAGGATGTTGTAGGTGCCGAAGCTCGCGCCGGCGGTATCGGGATCGTAAAAAGTGTAGACCGAGGAAAGGCCGTCGCTCAGCTGGTCGACGATCGACACCATCATGAGCCTGCCCTGGTCGCGGAACTCCACCAGCCGCGTGCTCACCCGGCTTTGCAGCAGGAAATGCGAGTACTGGTCGCGGCTGTCCTGGTCCATGCCGCCGCCGGAATGGCGGCTCGCCTGGTAGCGCAGGTAGAGCGAGTAGTGCTCGACGCGAAAGCGCAATCCCGTCACCGCGTGCTGCAGATCCTCGTGCCTTGCCAGGGCCCGCCGCTGGCTGCGCGATGCGAGAAACTCCCCGACCGGAACGCGCACCGGAACGCAGGCGCGGCAGTGAT
>DATDGA010000054.1:0-6354 GCA_036522335.1 Burkholderiales bacterium | reverse complement strand
GACGTCGAGACGCTGCGCGCGCTCGAGGACGCGCTCCTCGAATTCGCAGGCAGCGTGCTGGTCATCTCGCATGATCGCTGGTTCCTCGACCGCATCGCCACCCATATCCTCGCCTTCGAAGGCGAATCGAAAACGGTATTTTTCAGCGGCAACTACCAGGAATACGAGGCCGACAATGTCAATCGCCTCGGCGAGGAAGGCGCGAAGCCGAAACGAATCCGCTACAAGCCGCTGAAGAGCTGAGTCCGGAAGACCGTGTCCCTTCGCATCGCGATTCCCGACATGGTGTCGCCGTCGTATTTCCCCGCGATCGCGGCGGTGGAGCTGGGTTTCTTCGCAAAGGAGGGACTCAACGCCACGATAGAGCTGGTCTTTCCGGTCACGAAAACTTTCGAGGACCTGCGCGATGGGCGGCTCGATTTCGTCGGCGGAGCCGCGCACGCTCCGCTCTACGCTTTCCGCGACTGGGCGGGCTGCAAGCTGCTGTGCGCGCTGTCGCAGAACATGTACTGGTTTCTCGTCGTGCGGAAGGACCTCGGCATCGCGCGCGGCGACTTGCAAGCGATCAAAGGCCTGCGCATCGGCGCCGCACCGGGTCCGGTGGACGGTTTGAAGCGCATGCTGGTGGAGTCCGGAATCGACCCCGAGCGCGAAGTGAAGATCGCTCCCGTGCCCGGAGCCGCCGGCGTGTCCTTTGGCCTGGCGGCGGCAAGAGCTCTGGAGGCGGGTGCGGTGGACGGCTTCTGGGCGAACGGCATGGCGGCCGAAGTGGCGCTGCGCGGCGGCGGCGGTACGCTCGTGATCGACGCGCGGCGCGGGGACGGGCCGGTGGGCGCGAGTCACTACACCTTTGCGGCGTTGGTCACGACGCAACAATGGATCGACAAGAGCCCCGAAACGGTCGCCGCGGCGGTACGCGCCGTGGTCGCTGCGCAGAGGGAACTCAAGCGCGACCCCTCTCTCGCGGCCGTGGCGGCGAAGAAGCATTTCCCCGCAGCGGAACTTGCCCTCATCCCCGAACTCGTGATGCGCGATGCGCCGTATTACGATCCGGCGATTTCCCGGGACACGGTGGACGCCCTCAGCGCCTTCGCCAAGAAGACCGGACTGCTGTCCGGGAGGCCGGCCTACGAACAAGTCGTTGCGACGCAATTCCATGAGCATTGGCAGCGATGAGGGTGCAATTCGGACACAGAAGCCGTCATTTTTCTCCAAAGACCCATTTACATCCTCCGGCCGTTCGTTGATACTTGCCGGGCGAAAAAGCGGACCAAGAAGCTTTCGCGTTGAGAAGTTCGCCTAAAAGGCATCGCGTCAAAAGGAGGGCGGAAACTCGTGCCGGTTCGGCAATGGGATCCCGCGTCAAGAGTCAGGGTCGTACTCGAAGGGCTCCAGGGCAAGCCCGAGACAGCCCTCTGCAAGCGTCACGGCATCAAGCCCACGGAATACCGGCGCTGGCGCACACAGTTTTTCGCGAAGATCGCCCACTCGCTCGAATTTCCCGACAGCTCACCGAAGGGCGAAGGATCGGTGCTTTCGAGCCTCAGCGCGGCCGGGGGTGAAAATGCGGAATCGCTGCGCGTCGCCCGGGAGGTGATCGAGGCCCTGCCCATCCCCGTCTTTTTCAAAGCGCGGGACGGGAAGCACCTGGGGGCCAACCGGGCCTGGGAGACCTATTTCGGGGTCACGCGCGAATCCTTCATCGGAAAGACCGTCGAAGAGCTGTTTTCGCAGACCCCCGAGATCGCGGCGAAGCATCATGCCGAAGACGAGGCCTTGTGGATCAGCCCCGGGACTCGTTCCTACGAACTGCAGGTGCCGGTCCACGACGGCAGCATTCGCTACACGCTCAACTACAAGGCCACGTTCACCGGGGCGGACGGCGAGATTGCCGGGCTGATCGGCACCATCATCGATATCACCGAGCGCAAGCGCGCCGAACAGCGCCAGGAGATCGAACACAGGGTCACGCGGATTCTCTCGGAATCCGAGACGATCGCGGGTGCGATGCCGGGCGTTCTCGCGGCGTTTTGCGAATCGCTCGGCTGGGCGTGCGGCGCGCGCTGGAGCAAGGAACCCAGAACCGGCGGATTCCGTTGCGAGGAGACCTGGAGCATCGACAACCCGGGTATCAAGGCTTTTCTCGCCGCGAGCCGTGAAAACACCTATCAGCCCGGGCATGCGGGCTTCGTCCGGAAGGTACTGGGCACCGGCCAGCCGGTCTGGATCGCCGACGTTGCCGCGGAGAGAACCTTTACGCGCGGAAAACTGGCGGCGGAGGCCGGCCTGCGCTCCGCCTTCGCGCTGCCGATCCGCCTGGGCGATCAAGTGCTCGGTGCCATGGAATTCTTCCATCGCGAGCGCCGTCTTCCCGACGACTGGCTGCTCGGGACAGGCGCGACGATCGGCAACCAGGTCGGATACTTCATTGCGCGCACGCAGTCCGAAGAAGAGCTGCGTCAGAGCGAGGCGCGCTTTCGCAGCCTTACGGCCTTGTCCTCGGATTGGTATTGGGAACAGGACGAGGAGTTCCGTCTCACTTTTCTTTCCAGTCGCTTCGTCGAGCGGACCGGCATCGACCCGGCGCCCTATATCGGGCGCAAGCGCTGGGAGCAGCCTGCGTCGAATCTGAGCGAGGCCGACTGGCAGCGGCACCGCAGCCAGTTGGAGCGGCACGAACCGTTCTTCGATTTCGAGATGGAGCGCACCGGCCCCGACGGCAATTCGGTGTGGCTGTCGTTGAGCGGCGAGCCGGTGTTCGACGAGGGGAAGCGGTTCCGCGGCTACCGCGGCGTGGGAACCGACATCACCGAGCGCAAGCGCGGCCAGGCCATTCTTCGCGCCGCGTACGAGGAGCTCGCGCGCTCCAACGCGGAACTGGAGCAGTTCGCCTATGTCGCCTCCCACGATCTGCAGGAGCCGCTGCGGATGATCGGCAGCTACACGCAGCTGCTGGAGCGCCGCTACGGCGACAAGCTCGACCAGGACGCGCACGAGTTCATGGATTTCATCGTCGACGGCGCGACGCGGATGAAGCAGTTGATCGAGGACCTCCTCGCCTATTCGCGGGTAGGCACGCGCGGCAAGAACTTGCAGCGGGTGCAGGGGCAGGCGGTTCTCGAAAGGGCCCTGATCAATCTGCGGGGAGCGATCGAGCAAAGCGGCGCGGCGATCACGCACGATTCCCTGCCGGAGGTCAACGCCGACGACACGCAGCTCGTGCAGTTGTTGCAGAACCTGATCGCGAACGCGATCAAGTTCAGGAAGAAGGACGAAGCGCCGCGCATCCGCGTCGCCGCAGAGGATACGGGGAAAGAATGGCGCTTCTCGGTGGTCGACAACGGCATCGGCATCGAGCAGGCGTACTTCGAGCGCATCTTCATGGTGTTCCAGCGGCTGCACACGCAGGACGAATACCCGGGCACCGGTATAGGCTTGGCAATATGCAGGAAAGTCGTAGAACGCCACGGCGGACGGATCTGGGTCGAGTCCACGCTGGGCGAAGGCAGCAAATTCCATTTCACGCTTCCAAAAATCCAAAAAGGAGAAACATGACTGCAGAAATCGACAAGACCGCCCCGCCGGTGGAGATCCTCCTGGTCGAGGACAATCTCGGGGATGCCCGCCTGACGCGCGAGGCGCTCAAGGAAGGCAAGGTCTACAACAACCTCCACTGGGTCAAGGACGGGGTCGAGGCGCTGGATTTCCTGCACAAGCGCGGCAAGTACAAGGACGCGCCCAAGCCCGACATCATCCTGCTCGACCTCAATCTCCCGAAGAAGGACGGCCGCGAGGTGCTCCAGGAAATCAAGGCCGACCAGAAGCTCATGCGCATCCCGGTGGTGGTTCTCACCACGTCCAAGGCGGAGGAGGACGTTCTCAAGACTTATACGCTGCATGCGAACTGCTACGTCACCAAGCCGGTGGACCTCGATCAGTTCATCAAGGTGGTCAAGTCCATCGACAACTTCTGGCTGACCGTGGTCACGCTTCCCAACGGGAAGTAGGCGATGGCCGATCGCCAGATCGTTTTGCTGATCGAGGACAATCCGGGCGACGCCCGTCTCATCCGCGAGATGCTCGCGGACGGAGAGTACCCGCTGTTCCACCTCGATTGCGTGGAAAGGCTCTCGCAAGGGCTCGAATATCTCGCTACGCGGAGCGCGAGCCTGGTGCTGCTCGACCTTTCGCTTCCGGACAGCTACGGGTTCAATACGTTTCTCAGGGTCTACGCGCATTCGCCGAAGGTCCCCATCATCGTCCTGACCGGCCACGACGACCAGACGGTCGCGCTCTCGGCGGTGAAGACCGGCGCCCAGGATTACCTGGTCAAGGGCAAGCTCGACCGGGAGCTGCTGCTGCGCTCGATGCAGTACTCGATCGAGCGCAAGCGCTACCAGGAGCAGCTCGAATACCAGGCGAACTACGATGCGCTCACCGGGCTTCCGAACCGCAACCTGCTGCACGACCGTCTGAAGCAGTCGGTCTTCGCCCAGCGCTTCGTGCGCTCGATCGGGGTGGTGTTTCTCGATATCGACCACTTCAAGTTCGTCAACGACAGCCTCGGCCACAACACCGGCGACAAGCTGCTGCAGAAGGTCGCCGAGCGCTTGACCGAGACGGTGCGCGACGGCGATACCGTGGCGCGGCTGGGCGGGGACGAGTTCATACTGATCCTCAACGATCAGCCCGGACAGGAGGTCATCTACCGGGCGATGCAGCGCATCATCAGCAAGGTCGCCGAGCCGATCAACGTCGGCGGGCAGGAGCTGATGGTGACCTGCAGCGCCGGGATCAGCCTCTACCCGCAAGACGGCCCGGACGTGGACACGTTGCTCAAGAACGCCGATGCGGCGATGTACCGGGCCAAGGAAAAGGGGCGCAACAACTTCCAGTTCTACACCGCGGAAATGAACCGGCAAGTGAACGAGCGGCTGAAAACGGAGGCCGGCCTGCGCCGGGCGCTGGAGCGCGACGAGTTCGAGCTCTACTACCAGCCTCGCATCAACGTGAAGAGCGGCGAGATGGTGGGTTGCGAGGCGCTGCTGCGCTGGCGGCACCCCGAGTGGGGTCTCCTCTTGCCCGAGCGCTTCATCGCGCTCGCCGAGGAGACGGGGCTGATCGTGCCGATCGGCGAGTGGGTGATCAAGCGCGCTTGCGTGCAGGCGCGCGCGTGGCAGACGGACGGGCGCGTGCCGATCGCGGTCTCCGTGAACCTGTCGATGCGCCAGTTCAGGCAGGAAGCGCTGGCGAACGCCGTGGACGACGCGCTTCGGGAGAGCCGGCTCGAACCGCGCCTGCTCGAGATGGAGCTGACCGAGAGCCTGATCATGCACGACACCGAGGCCGCGATCCGCATCCTCCTGCGCTTGCGCGAGATCGGCGTGGATATTTCGGTGGATGACTTCGGCACCGGGCATTCGAGCCTGTCGTATCTGACGAAGCTGCCGATCAGCGCGCTCAAGATCGATCAGTCGTTCGTCCAGGACATCAAGGAGAGCGGCAGCCCGGACGAAGGCCTGGTCGCCCAGACGATCATTTCGCTCGCACGCAACCTCAAGCTCAAAGTCGTGGGCGAAGGCGTGGAGACCCAAGCGCAATTCGAATTCCTGAAGAAGCACGACTGCGACGAGGTCCAGGGGTATCACTTCGGCAGGCCGATGCCGGCGGCGGAGTTCGATCGCTTCGCCGCGGGGGCGGCGCGCGCCGGCAAGTCCTGAAGGTGGCGAAGCCGCCCGCCCAGATTACCCGGCGGCTCAGTCGGCCTTCGCTCCCGAGGCTCTCGCCACCTTCGTCCACTTTTCGATCTCCGCCTTGATGAAGCGCGCGAACTCCGCGCGCGAGCCGCCGATCGGCTCGAAGGCGAGGATGTTCATTTTCTCCGCGACTGTCGGATCGGCGAGCATCTTGCGGATCTCGGCGTTCAGCTGGTCGAGGATCGCGCTCGGCGTCTTCGCCGGAGCCGCCAGGCCGATCCAGCCCACCGACTCGAAATCGGGATAGCCCTGTTCCGCGATGGTCGGCACTTCGTGAAGGTGGGGCGAGCGCTTCGGAATCGCGACGCCGAGCGCGCGCAGCTTGCCGGATTTCACCTGCGCGAGCACGCCCGGGATCGTATCCGACATGAGCGGCACGTTGCCGCCGATGAGCTGCACCTGCGCGTCGCCGCTGCCCTTGAACGGAACATGGTTGAGGCGGATGCCGGCGGCGCTCTGGAACGCTTCCATGGTGAGGTGGCTGGTGCTGCCGACGCCGAGCGAAGCGTAGGCGAGCTCGCCGGGTTTTGCTTTTGCCGCCACGACCAGGTCGTTGAGCGTCGCGTACGGTTGCGCCGCGCCGACCACGATGGTCTGC
>DATDGA010000053.1:0-2652 GCA_036522335.1 Burkholderiales bacterium | reverse complement strand
AGATGCACGTTGACGTTTTCCTGCGGAACGCCCGCGGTCACCGCCGCGATCGCGTGCGTGGCCTCGGCGTTCTGCGTCGGCGCCCACACCTCGACGCGGTCGCCTTTCACCAGTGCGGTGCAGTTCATCGGCTCCAGCGGCGCGTGATTCAGGAAAGGCGCGTAGTACTCGGACTCGACGATCTTCGCCGCAGAATCGAGAGCCGCCTCGACGTTGCCCTCGTTGCGCGCCACCGGAGCACGCGCATCGTCCAGGCCAGCGCGCACGAACTCGCGGATGCTGTCGGTTGAGGCGTTTCCGTTCTGTCCCGCGTCCCACTCGATCGGCAGCGCTTTGAGGATCTTGTTCGCGCGCCACCAGTTGTCGGCGACCACAGCGACGGCGTCCTCAAGCCGCACCACCTTGATCAGGCCGCGCATGCCTTTGATTCTTTCGTCCGCGATGGCGACCACCTTGCCGCGAAACACCGGGCACTGGGCGATCGCGGCGTAGCACATGCCCGGCAGCTGTACGTCGATGCCGAAGAGCGGCTTGCCCGTCACCTTGTCGGGAATGTCCAGGCGCGGCGTGGGTTTGCCCGCGAGCCTCCACACCCTGGGATCTTTCAGCGGCACGTCCTTCGGCGGCTCGAGTTTCGAAGCCGCCTGCGCCACGTCGCCGTAACGCAGCTTGCGGCGCGAGGGCAAATGCGTGACCGTTCCGATTTCCGCAAGGCACTCGGCCTCGGGCAGGTCCCACCTCTTTGCCGCGGCGGCGACCAGCATCGCGCGCGCGGTCGCGCCCGCACGGCGCAGATACTCGTGAGAGCTGCGGATCGACTGGCTGCCGCCAGTCGCCATCGATCCCCACACGCGGTTGCGGCGAAGCTGCTCGCCGGTCGAGACGAATTCGGTGCGGACTTTTTTCCAGTCGCAATCGAGCTCCTCCGCGACCAGCATCGCGAGGCCGGTCGAGCTGCCCTGTCCCATCTCCGAGCGCGCGACGCGGATGATCACCTCGTCGTTCGGGCGGATCACGATCCAGGCGGTCAGCTCGGGGCCTTTCGGCTCCGCTGCGAGCGCGTCGGGAACCTTCAGCTCGAGCGCGAGGCCAGCACCTAGCGCGGTCGAGACCTTCAGGAAATCGCGGCGGGACGGGCGGTGGGAAAGCGGCATAGACGATCGGTAAACGCGGCAGTTGCCGCGTTTATTCTGCCCGCGGAGCCCGGCGGCCGCAACCGCCGCCGACCCCTGCCCTATTTCCCGTGGCTCTCCTGAAGCTCGCCTGATCTTCAACGTCTCGATCGCACTTGTCTTCTCGGCGACGCTCGGCTGCGTTGAGCCGTGCCCACGGCGGCGGCTCATCGCAGCGCCGTGAACCGGTCGGTGATCCGCATCGAGGACGCGCTTGGCCCGCTTAGTGCGCTGGATCGACGGGTTTGGGCGGATTGGAAAAGCGCAGCTTGTCCGGCGAGTTGGTGCCGCCCGTCACTATGAAGGACATGGCTTCTTCCACACTCCAATCCGTTTGCACCACCTCGTCCAGAGGGACGATCTCGATGTAGCCGGAGGTCGGATTGGGCGACGTCGGTACGTAGACCGCCGCCAATTGCCGACCGGTGTCCGGATCGCTCATGACGCGCGTAACCAGACCGATGGCTTTCATTTGTGGAGAAGGAAAGGCGATCAGCACGACTCGCTGAGTGGACACCGGAGATTCTCGCACCTTGCTCAGGAACCGTTTGGTGGCGCCGTAGATCGACTGCACCACAGGCAATCGCTCCAGTTGGTGCTCCAGCAAATCGAGCAGGCGTCTCCCCACAACCCTCGTTGTCAGGATGCCGACTGCGTAGAGGCCAGCCAGCGTGACCAGGACGGCGAGAATGTACTGTACCGCAGGGTTGAGCAGCCAATCCGCGAGCCCTTCGGAAAACGGCCGCACACCCTTCACGACCACGCGCAGGAAAGGCGAGCCCGTTCTTGCGAGAAGGCTGAATAGAAAATCCAGCACGAGCCAAGTCACCCACACGGGCGCCACGGTGAAAAGCCCGATAAGGATGTAGCGTGCGAAATGCGCACGTCCCAACGCGGTGTTTGCAGCGGCTTCCGCCCGCGGGAAGTTCATGGCACTCGCCTCTCTTCGAAATGTCGACTTTTCCCGGCGTCCGTGGGTCGGGCGAAGTCATTCTACCCGACGCGTGCCCGAGCTGGGGTGTTCGGAGCGAGTCTAGTGGTAGAAGTCTAGTGGTGAATTTAATAGGTGTTGCAACGACCGATTGAACCCACGCCGCGTCGACATACTCTTTTTTATTTCGCATGGCGCGAAAGCGCCAAAGGCGGCCGCACTCAATGGCAAATTGCGCCACGCGGCATCCTCATCACCGCGCCGGGGCCGTTTCCCAGTGCACAACCTCGACGCGGTTGTAGGGGGTCGGGTCTACCGACAGCCACATCACGAGCCGCAGGCCGTCGGTCCAGTACGGGTCGCCCGTGTAGTTGAAGCGCGGGCTGACCCGCGCGGCCGCGCCAACACGTCGGAGCTGCGATTCCGGCTACAACTCCCCGATGATGGCGGGAAGCGCCTTCTTCAATGCGCTGAAGTCCCTGAACAGGTCGGATTCGGGAACGACCGTTGGGATCACCTGTAGCTTTTCGAGAAGATCACGATGGGCCA
>DATDGA010000052.1:0-2373 GCA_036522335.1 Burkholderiales bacterium | reverse complement strand
GGAATGCTTCGCGCCGGTGAGCGCGAGGAGCCTGAGCTTCCCGGCCCGGGCGAATGGCACCACGTTCGCCACCGGCGCGAAACTCATGTCCACCTGACCCGAGACGAGGTCCGTCATCGCGGGCGCCGCGCCCTTGTAGGGGATGTGCACTAGGTCCACGCCCGCCATCTGCTTGAAGAGCTCGGCCGCCAGATGCAGCGAAGATCCGTTGCCCGATGAGGCGTAGGTGAACTTGCCGGGCTGCGATTTCGCGAGCGCGATGAACTCCCTCACGCTCGCCGCGGGCACGCGCGGGTGCACCGCGAGCGCGCTGTTGCCGGTGGCGACGAGGGTCACGATGTCGAGATCGCGGGTCGGGTCGAAGGAGAGCTTGGGGTAGAGACTGGGGTTGACGCCGATCGGGCCGGTCGAGCCCAGCGTGAGCGTGTGGCCGTCGGGCGGCGCGTGTGCGGCCGCTTCCGAGGCGAGATTGCCTCCGGCACCGGTACGGTTCTCGACCACGAAGGGCTGGCCGAAGGACTCCGTCAACCGCGCGGCATAGGCACGCGCGATGATGTCGTTCGGTCCGCCCGGCGCGAATCCGACCATGACGCGCACCGCGCGCGAAGGGTAGTTCTGAGCGTCGGCGGAAACTGGCTGGAGCGCCATCGTTCCCACCAGCAGCGGCAGGAGTCTCCACCGTTTCGCCATGTCCGCCCTCACCCGTTCGTGATCCGCTCGACAAGTCTAACCCGGGGCGCCGGAACTCCGTGTCGGGAATTTCTTACACGAACTGTCGGCTCGCTTCCCGAAGGCTCGGCCGCGACTCGCGCGCGCCGCAGACTGCCCTGAATTTGATCCAGGTCAAAGCAGCCGCGCCAAAATACCGTCAGCCTGAGGGCGAGGCGCTCGGGAGAGTCCGAGGCTTCCTGAGCTGGAGGATGCGATGAGAGCGGCAATGCGAAGGGCGACGGCGGGGCGGATCGTTGCGGCAGGAATGCTTTCCGGCCTGTGGATGGCGACGGCGTCGCTCGCCCAAGTCGGAGATCGCAGCGGCAAGGACGTCGTGCAGGCGGTATGCGCGGGTTGCCACGCGACCGGCGCCAACGGCGCGCCGAAAATCGGAGACAAGAACGCCTGGAGCAAGCGCGCCTCGCAGGGTCTGACCAGTCTGACGCGGCATGCGCTCGAGGGCATCCGCAAGATGCCCTCGCACGGCGGCAATCCGGGACTGACCGATCTCGAGATCGCGCGCGCCGTCACCACTATGGTGAACCAGTCCGGGGGCAATTGGGTCGAGCCCGCGAGTACCAAGGACCTCGCGGCCGAGCGCGGCGGGGAACAGGTCGTGAAGGCGCAGTGCGTCAAGTGCCATCGCGAGGGCGTGAAAGGTGCACCGAAGATCGGCGATCGCGAAGCCTGGGTCCCGCGCATGAAGGACGGCCTGGACAACCTCGTTCGCTCGGCGATACGAGGCCACGGCGGCATGCCGCCCCGCGGCGCGCAGGCGAATCTCACCGATTCCGAGATCCGCGCGGCGATCGTCTACATGTTCAACCCGGTCAGCTCGCCCTCTGGCGATTCGGGCGGCGCGAAACGCGCGGCGGCGAAGGCGCCCGCCGAATCCAATCACAAGACCGTCGGGGGTATCGAATTCTTCCTGGGGTTCACACCCGCCGACGCCTTGCGCCAGTATCCCAAGGACTCGGCCGAGCGGACGATGCACGGCGGCGTCCCCGCGGAGAGCGGGTATTACCACGTCAACGTTTCGCTGCTCGACGCGAAGAGCCAGAACCCGATCGGAGACGCCGCAGTCGAGATCCGACTGGAACAGCCCGGTCTGACGCGGACGACGAAGGAGCTGGAACCGATGGCGGTGGGAGGCGCGAGCTACGGAAATTACGTGAAACCGGCGAGAAACACTTCCTACCTCATCACGGTGCGCGTGCGCAAGCCGGGATCGAGCCAGCCGGTCGAGGCGCAATTCGACCACCGCTTCGAGTGAAGCGTCAGTCCCTCGCAGACTCGCCGCAGGCCTCCTAATCCGGCGCGATGCCGTTGCGGCGGATGACCGCAGCCCACGCCGCCTTTTCCTTCTTGAGGTGGGCGGCGAAGAGCTCCGGTGTGTCGAACACCGGAATCAAAGTCTCCTCCTTCAACCTTTCGGCCAGCGCCGGTGATTTCATCGCGCGCGCGATCTCGGCGCTCATGCGCCGCACGATCGCCGCAGGCGTGCCCGCCGGCGCGACCACGCTGAACGAGCTGTAGATCTCCAGGCCGGGGAATCCGGCCTCGGCGAACGTCGGCACATCGGGCAACTGGTGCGCGTGCTCGATGATCGCGAGCGGGATCAGCTTTCCCGCCCTGATGTGCGGGAGCGCAACCGCGGCGTCC
>DATDGA010000051.1:0-4745 GCA_036522335.1 Burkholderiales bacterium | reverse complement strand
GCCCCAAAAAAGCCCGTAGAGTGGCCGCAACAGTGTTTCCGGACGCAGACGGGCGATGTGCCACAGGGCGTCCTCCAGCACGCGTTGCTTCGCGGCGACCTGCGCACGCTCCTCGACGTGTTGCATGGAACACCCGCCGCAGGTGCCGAAGAAGGCGCATCGCGGCGAGGCACGCGAGGCGCTTTCCCTTTGGATCCGCACGATCTGGGCCGCCTCCCACGCGGGCTTCTTGCGGTAGGACGCGTATTCCACGAGCTCGCCCGGCACGGCGCCGTCGACGAAGACCGCTTTCCCCTCGACGTGCGCGACGCCGCGGCCCTCCCTGTCGAGGGATTCAATGCTGGCAATCGGCATGACGGGCAGAGAGCTCAGGTCCACCGGCCGATGAACTCGCGCCAGTGGGCATCGGCGGACTTTCCAAGCGTGTCCCTTACAAGATCCAGCTCCTTTCGGTACTGCGCTTCGTCGTAGACTCCGCGCAGCAGCTGGAAGCGAAGGAACACCAGGTAAGTGTTGGCCGCATCAGACTCGCAGTAGTTCCGGATCTCATCGATTTTCCCGGCTTGATAGGCTTCCCAGACCTGCGATCCGTCCATTCCGAGCTTGCCCGGAAATCCCAGGAGCCGGGCGAGCTCGTCCAGCTGCACGTTGTTCCGCCCCTGGTAGAGGGCAAGCAGATCCATGAGGTCGAGATGACGCTGATGATAGCGGCTGATGTAGTTGTTGTACCTGAATTCGCGGTCGTCCTCGCCCGTGTCCCAGTAACGCTGCGCCGACACGCCGTGTACCAGACCGCGGTAGTGAAGTACCGGGAGATCGAACCCTCCGCCGTTCCACGACACCAGTTGAGGTGTGTACTTTTCGATGCCGTCGAAGAAGCGCCGGATCAGTTCTCCCTCGGGATCGGCGCCGGTTCCAAGCGACCAACAGCGGAAGCTTTCTCCCTCACGCAGCGCGCAGGCGATGGCCACGACCCGATGCAAGTGCAGCGGCATGAAGTCGCCGCCGGTCTGCGCGCGGCGTTGCCGGAAAGCAAATTCGGCGACATCGCGGTCGCCGAGTTTCTCGTCGATACGATGCAGCAGACGCAGGCCGGCGGTGTCCGGCACCGTCTCGATATCGAAAGCGAGAATCGGCGTCATTGCCGGAGATCTACAACGCCGTCAGTCGGGAAAAACGCCGGTGGAGAGGTAACGATCCCCGCGGTCGCAGATGATCGTCACGATGGTTGCGTTCTCGACTTCGCGCGAAATTCTCAGCGCGACAGCAAGCGCGCCGCCGGAAGAGATGCCGGCGAAAATTCCCTCCTCGCGCGCCATTCGCCGGGCCATCTCCTCGGCGTCGGCCTGGCTCACGTATTCCAGCCGGTCCACGCGCATCTTGTCGTATATCTTCGGCAGGTAGGCCTCGGGCCATTTACGGATACCCGGAATCTGCGAACCCTCCTCGGGCTGACAGCCGATGATCTGTATTTTCGGGCTCTTTTCCTTGAAGAAACGCGAGCAGCCCATGATAGTGCCGGTGGTGCCCATACTGCTGACGAAATGGGTGAGCATTCCTTTGGTGTCCCGCCAGATTTCCGGTCCCGTGCCTTCATAGTGAGAGAGCGGGTTGTCGGGGTTGGCAAACTGGTCGAGAATTCGCCCCTTGCCCTCGCGTTGCATCTTTTCCGCGAGATCGCGCGCGGCCTCCATGCCGCCCGCCTTGGGCGTGAGGATGATCTCCGCGCCGAAGGCGCGCATGGTCTGGCGCCGTTCCGCCGAAAGGTGCTCGGGCATGACGAGCACCATGCGGTACCCTCGGATCGCCGCGGCCATCGCTAGCGCGATTCCCGTGTTGCCGCTCGTCGCTTCGATCAGGGCATCGCCCGGTTTGATCGTCCCGCGCTTCTCCGCGCGCACGATCATCGACATCGCAGGCCTGTCCTTGACCGAGCCTGCGGGATTGTTGCCCTCGAGCTTGCACAGAACGCTGTTGGAGGTTTTTCCGGGAAGGCGCTTCAGCCTGACGAGCGGCGTATCGCCGACCGTATCCTCGATCGTCTTGTAGGTCAGCTGGGAGTTGCGATCCATGTTTCTATGATATCCCATGGCGCAACCTCAGCCGCCGGCCGCTTTTCCTTCGTCGAGCAATTGGCGGCAGTAGCGTCCGACGCCGTCCTCCACCGGAAGGAACGGCGCGGCATAACCCGAGCGGCGCAGCGCGCCGACATCCGCTTGAGTGAAATTCTGGTACTTGCCTTTCAACGCGTCCGGAAAAGGTGCATATTCGATGACACCCTGCCTGCGTGCGTCATCCAGGTCGAGGGACGGTTCGCCCTGCGCTTTGCGGCAGGCGTTGATTGTGGCCAGAGCGACGTCGTTGAAGCTCTGGGCCCGACCGGTACCGACATTGAAGATTCCAGACAGCTCGGGATGGTCGAGAAAATGCAGATTGACCTTGGTGACGTCCTCAACCGAGATGAAGTCACGACGCTGCTCGCCGTCACCGTAGCCTCCGGAACCGACAAAGGGACGCACGCGCCGCTCGGCCGAATACTGGTTGAAAAAATGCCAGGCGACCGACGCCATGCGGCCTTTGTGCCATTCGTTGAGACCGTACACGTTGAAGTAGCGGAACCCTGCGACCTGGGAGCCCGCCTCGCGCAACCGCCGCCGGACCGCTTGGTCGAAGAGGAACTTGGAGTATCCATAGATGTTGAGCGGCGCCTCGAACTTTCGCTCCTCGACGAAGCCCGTCCCCGCCCCGTAGACCGCCGCCGAGGACGCGTAGATGAGAGGGACTTCATCCTCCAGGCAGAAATCGAGCAGCGCCATCGAATAACGGTAATTGTTTTCGATCATGAAGCGGCCGTTGGTCTCCATGGTGTCCGAGCAGGCCCCCTGATGGAAAACGGCATCGATCGATGCGTCGAAGTCGCCCGCCGCAAGGCGCTGTCGAAATTCGTCCTTGTCGATGTAGTCCGCGATTTCGCAGGCCGACAGGTTGCGGAACTTGTCGCCGCGCTCCAGATCATCCACGGCAAGAATCCGGGTCTCGCCGCGGGCGTTCAACGCCCGGACCAGATTCGAGCCGATGAAGCCGGCGGCACCGGTAACCACGGTATACATGACGTTGTACCTTTCTCAGCTCTGCGAAAACGCGTCCAGCAGCTCCTGCGGTTGCACGACGGCCGTTCCCAGCTTGCCGACGACGATGCCGGCGGCCCGGTTGGCAACGGCGACCGCGTCCCGTAGCGGCATGCCCGCGCCGAGCATCACTCCCAGCGTCGCGATCACCGTGTCGCCTGCGCCGCTCACATCGAACACCTCGCGGGCCCTCGCGGGTTCGTGGCTTCTCTTGTCCTTTTCGTACAGGGTCATGCCCTCTTCGCTGCGCGTGAGGAGCAGCGCCGCCAGGCCTAGCTTGTCGCGCAAGTCCTGCGCCTTTGCGGTCAGCTCTTCCTCGCTTTTCCAGCGGCCCACGACTTTCTGCAGCTCGGAGCGGTTGGGAGTCACGACCGTCGCCCCGCGATAGCGCGAGTAGTCGTCCCCTTTCGGGTCCACCAGGAGGGTCTTGCCTCTGGCCCGGGCCACCTCGATCATCTGCGCGATATGAGTGAGCCCGCCCTTGCCGTAATCCGACAGGATGATCACGTTGCGGTCGGCGATCATGTGCCCGAAATCGGCGAGCTTGTCGAGGAGAACTTCGTGGCTGGGCGCCGTCTCGAAGTCCACGCGCAGCATCTGCTGGTGCCCGCCGATCACGCGCAGCTTCACCGTGGTGGAAACTTCGGCATCGTGGTGCAGATAGGCGCTGACGCCCGCCTTCTCAAGCAGCTCCGCGAGCTTGCGGCCCGGTTCGTCCTCTCCCACCACCGAGAGCAGAGCCACGTTCGCCTTCAGCGCCGCGGCGTTCATCGCGACGTTCGCCGCGCCGCCGGGAGTCTCCTTGCTGCGGCCGGCCTCGACCTTCACGATCGGCACGGGGGCTTCCGGCGAAATTCGATTGACCTCGCCATACCAGTAGCGGTCGAGCATCACGTCCCCGACCACGAGGATTTTCGCCTTGTGCAACTCCGAAAAATCCGGCTTCACGCTTACGACCTCGCCGCGCCTCTTCCTACCGGATAGTACTCCAGGCCGGCGCGCTTCAGCTCCTCGGGATCGTAGAGATTGCGCCCGTCGAAGATGGCCGGGGTCTTGAGCCGCGCGCGGATCTCCTGGAAGTCCGGGCTGCGGAACTCCTTCCACTCGGTGACGACAGCGAGCGCATCCGCACCCTCGAGCGCTGCCAGCGGCGAATCCGCGTAGGCAATGCCCTTCAGGTCCGAGAACGCGCTCTTCGCCGCCGGCATCGCCACCGGGTCGTAGGCGCTGACGGTCGCGCCGCTCGAGAGCAGCTCCTCGATCAGCACCTGGCTCGGGGCTTCGCGCATGTCGTCGGTGTTGGGCTTGAACGCCAGGCCCCAGACCGCGATGCGCTTTCCAGAAAGCCTGCCGAAGCGCTTCAGGATCTTTCTCGCGAGCACGTGCTTCTGCTCCGCGTTCACCCGCTCCACCGCTTCCAGCACGGGAAGGGTGCCGCCCGCCGCCTCCGCGGTGTGGATCAGCGCTTTCACGTCCTTGGGGAAGCACGAACCGCCGTAGCCGATCCCCGCATACAGGAACTGGTAGCCGATGCGCGGATCCGAGCCGATGCCCTTGCGTACCTCCTCGATATCGGCGCCGAGCCGCTCGGCGAGATTGGCGAGCTCGTTCATGAAC
>DATDGA010000050.1:0-3002 GCA_036522335.1 Burkholderiales bacterium | reverse complement strand
ACGCCCTCGCCACTCGCGCAGGCGATCCGCGCCGGAAATCTGCTCTTCGTTTCCGGCCAGGGTCCGCTCGATCCGAAGACGCGCGAGGTCGTCGGCGCCGACATCCGCGAGCAGACCAAGCAGACGCTGATGAACATCCGGAGCGTTCTCGCCGCGGCGGGATTGAATTTCGCCCACGTCGTGAACATGCGCGTCGTGCTGAGGAACACCGAAGACTTCCCCGCGTTCAACGAGACCTTCCGCGAATTCCTCCAAGGCGAGAAAGTCACGCGCACCTGCGTCGGCGCGACGCCGCACAGGAAAGGCGTGAACGTCGAGATCGACTGCGTGGCGAGCTTCGACTAGTCGCCCGTCCGCTTGGACCGGGCAGCGTACTCCACGCCCTTCTCCATCCTGTACACGCTCTCGGTCACCGGTACGGGTACGCCGAGCTCCTTCGCCTTTCTAACGACGTAGCCGGTCATCGCCTCGATCTCGGTTTCGCGCCCGGTCTCGATGTCCTGCGCCATCGAGCCGGCGTGTTTGGTGAGCGGTGACTCGCCCGTGCGGATCTTCTTCACCAGATACATCGGGTCGAACGCGAGTCTGATGCCTTGCGCCTCCGCGACGCGGACGCACTCCGCCGCCATGTCGTCGATGAGCGCGCGCATCTCGGGCACTTCGTAGCGCGCGGCGTTCACGCCCTGCACGATCGCGCCGATGGGATTCATCACGCAGTTGAAAACGAACTTGCCCCAGATCGCGCCGCGCGGATCGGCGACGACGCGGGTCGGAAGCCCGGATCGGGTCATCAACTCGCCTAGCCAGGCGATCGATTCGACCTTCCCGCGCGCTGGCCCGAGCCAGGACACCTCGCCATGCACCAGATGGTGCACGCGCCCTGGCCCGTCGTAGCGCGCCGCCTCGAACGAGACTCCGTGCGCCACGTCCAGATCCGAGAGCTCCATCAGCAGCTCTTCGTTCCCCATGCCGTTCTGAAAGGTGACGAGCAGGGGCCGGCCCTCGAGCACCGGGTGAATCGCATGAAACGCGGCTTCCGTCGCCTGCGATTTCACGAGGAACACGACTGCATCGAACCGCCGCAGGCCGATCTCCGCGGCGTGCGCGAAGGCGGCGAGCTTCGTCACCGATTCGGTGAGGCCGGTCAGCTCAAGGCCGCGGCTCCGGATTGCCTCGACGTGCGCCCGGTTCGTGTCGAGCACTGCGACTTCGGCGAGTTTCGCGAGGCGGGCAGCGTACAGGCTGCCTATTGCGCCGGCACCGATGATAAGAACCTGTTTCCGTTCTGTCATCGGCAATGCTGCGGAGCCTGGCCGCGCTCACAACCCCGCATATCGTCCGGGCTCAGTCGAGTTTCACATTCCCGGCCTTGACGGCCGCGCCGTATCTCTCGTTCTGTCTTCTCATGAAATCGGCGAATTCGCCCGGGGTGTCACCGGCCGGCTCGAGTCCGAGCGCGAGGAATTTTTGCTGGATGTCGGCGTCCTGAAGGACCTTGCGCGTCTCGGCGGAAAGCCTGTCGGTGATCGCTTTCGGCGTCCCCGCGGGCGCCACGAAACCGATCCACCCGACCATGTCGTAGCCTTCGAGACCGCCGGCCTCGGCGATCGTCGGTAGCTCGGGCATCGCGCTCGAGCGCTTCGCGCTCGACACGGCGAGCGCCCTGAGACGCCCGCTCTTGACGAAGCTCGCCACCGCGGGAACGGTTTCGATGGTGTAAGCGACCTGGCCGCTCACCACGTCGGTGACCGACTGCGAGCTTCCCTTGTAGGGCACGTGCAGGGCTTCCACTTTCGCCATCGAGTTGAAGAGCACCGTCATCAGATGGCTGGTGGCCCCCGAGCCCGAGGAGGCGAACGAATACTTGCCGGGATTCGCGCGGAGAAGCGCGATCAACTCCTTGACGTTGTTCGCGGGAACCGACGGATTGACGACGAGCACGAAGGGATTGATCGCGAGCAGGCTGATCGGCGCGAAATCCTTCGCGGGATCGTAGCCGACCTTCTGCACATTGGGGCTGATCGAGATCGGACCGCTCGAGCCGGCGAGGATCGTATAGCCGTCGGCAGGCTGCTTGGAGGCGAAGTCCGAGCCTATCGTTCCACCGGCCCCGCCCTTGTTGTCGGCAATCATCGGTTGCCCGAGAACGGGCACCAGCTTCTCCGACACCATCCGTGCGGCGAGGTCGGTCGCCTGTCCGGGCGGCCAGGGGATGACGACCTTGATGGGGCGATTGGGGTAGGCTTGGGCAAAGGCAGCGCCCGCGCAGGCGAACAGGAGAGCGGCGGACAGACGCACGGAATTCTTCATGGTGTTCCTCCTCGATGGTTGCGCACTGAATCAGTCAACGGGCTTATGATAAATCCTGTCGCCAAAGACCGGCTGAACTTTTGTCATCGCGGCCGCAGACCAGGAGAATAGCCGCAACGGCTGCAGGGAGAGTGCCCATGCGAAAATTCGTCATCCTGCTCGCGAGCGCGACGCTCGCGGCGTGGACTTCGAGCTGCTTTCCCCAGGCTGCGGCGGGCGGCCCGAGCTTTCCCGCGAGGCCGGTCCGGATGGTCGTAGGCTTCCCGCCCGGCGGCGGAACCGACATCATCGCGCGCATCGTGGCGCAGAAACTCGGCGAGCGCTGGAGTCAGCCGGTGCTGGTGGAGAACCGCCCGGGCGCAGGCGGCAATATCGGGACCGAGATGGTGGCCAAGGCCGCGCCAGACGGCTACTCGATACTGATGGCTTTCTCCTCCCACGCGAGCAACCCCGCGCTCTACGGCAAGCTGCCGTTCGACATCAACACGGACTTCAGTTCCATCACGCTGATCGGGACCGCGCCGATGGTGGTCGCGGCGAGTCCGGCGCTGCCGGCGAAGACGCTCGGCGAGCTGATCGAGTACGCCCGCTCGCATCCCGGCGCGGTGAAATTCGGTTCCTCGGGAATCGGGACGCCGGTGCACCTCGCCGGCGAGTTGATGATGCAGCTCGCTGGAATCAAGATGGTCCAC
>DATDGA010000049.1:0-3959 GCA_036522335.1 Burkholderiales bacterium | reverse complement strand
GAAATCCTTCGACGGGTCGAACGCGAGCTTGTACACGCTCGCGCTGATCACCAGCCCGCCGAGGTGGGTGATGAGCAGCGTGTAGCCGTCCTTGTCGCTCTTCGCGACGAAGTCCGCGCCGACGTTGCCGTTGGCGCCGGTGCGGTTCTCCACGATGACCGGCTGGCCCCAGGCCGTGGTGAGGTGCGGTCCGAGCGCGCGCGCCAGGATGTCCGAGGTGCCGCCGGAGGCGAACGGCACCACGATCCGGATCGGCTTGTTCGGGTACTGCTGGCCTAGAGCCGGCGGAGCGGCAAGCAGGCCGATGGTCAGAGCTGCGGTCAACGCTGCACTAGCGCGATTCATGGACGTCCTCCGGTTCGCTCAAGGGAAGCCCGCGCTCGGGGCTGCGAGAAGCGGCCGCGCTATTTCTTCGGATGCAGCACCAGCTTCTGCACGCGCCAGTTGAGCAGCTCCGCGACGTAGAGCAGGTTCTCCGAAGGGCAGGCAATCTCGTGGATCCAGCCGAACTGCTTCAGCTGCTTGCCGGATTCGCCCAGAACGCCGAGCACCTTTCCCTCGAGGCTCAGCTTGTACACGCGGCCGGGGAATGCGTCGGAGACGTACAGGACCTGGTTCGGGCCGGGCGTGATGCACACCGTCCACGGCGAGCCGGGCATCATCGTCTTCGGGTTGCCCGAGGCCTCGATCTTCGCCAGGTCGGGCAGGTTGCCGATTGCCGGACGCGCCTTCGAATCGTACGGAACGTCGATCGTGAACTCGCGCTGGTATGTACCCTCCCCGTCGAATACCTGAATGCGCCGGTTGCCGCGGTCGGCGACGAAGATGTTGCCTTTCGCATCCCCGGCAATCGAGTGCGGCGTGTTGAATTCGCCGGGTTTGGTGCCGCGGTCGCCCCAGGACTTGACCCATTTGCCGTTGCGGTCCACCTTCGCGACGCGCGAGTTGATGTAGCCGTCGCTGACGAAGGCGTTGCCCGCCGGATCGAAGGCGACGTCGGTCACCTGCCTGAAGCGCCCGTCCTCGGCGGGAAGCGGCGGCTTGGGGTGCTTCACCGGTCCGGTTTCCTCATCGGAAGCCTCCTGCTTGCGCCCGAATACCATCATCACGCGGCCGCGGGGACTGAATTTCACGACCATGTCCGACCCCTTGTCCGCGACCCAGATGTTGTCGCCTCTGTCCACGCGGACGGTATGGCCGAACGACCAGGCATACAGGTTCTTGCCGATCTCCCGTACGAACTTTCCTTCGCGGTCGAACTCGAGCAGTTGCGCAGCGGCGGCGGCGTAGGCCGGGCCGGTGGTGTTGCCCCGGGACAGGACGAAGACGTGCCCCTTCGAATTCACCGCTACGCCGGTCACTTCGCCGAGGTACAGGTCCTTCGGCAGTTTGAGCGGATCCGACCCCTCGAACGGGATCTGCGGTGCTGCGTCCTGTGCCAAAACGGGCGATGCAAGCAGCATCAGGCCAAAAAGCAGGCGTTTCATGACATCCTCCTCAGTCGGTGTTGCGGCGCAGTGCGTCGGGGATTTCTCGCATACCGGGCGAGTATAGCGTCAGACACCCGGTCGGTGAGCGCAGCGGCGGCGAATTAGACTAAACTAGCTTCCATCGCTCGGGCCGAAGACGGCCCGGGCGTGTATTCAATCTATTTCTTTCGTCAGGAGAGACTTGTGCCAACCGGAAAAGTGAAGTGGTTCAATGCATCGAAGGGTTTTGGTTTCATTCAGGCAGACGATGGTTCGAAGGACGTGTTCGTGCATGTCTCGGCGGTGGAGAAGGCCGGCCTGTCCACGCTGAACGAAGGTCAGAAGGTCGGGTACGAACTGGTCACGGGCAAGAACGGCAAGACCTCGGCCGAGAACTTGAAGGCGTTGTGATCGTTCGCGCTCGCACCAGGGGAAAATCCGTAGATGAACATCATTTGGCGCTTCTATAGCGATCCCACTCACGTCTGGAGGTGGCAGCAGATTTCCGCCGACCGGACGGTCGTCTCGGAATCGCATCGGGCTTACAAAAATTACGAGGGTTGCTTGGCCGATGCCACGGAGAAGGGCTACGTCTTTCAGGCGCCTCAACCCAAATCGAACAAGGGACGCCGGCGCTAGGGAAAGCCAACGGGCGGAAGGGACCGGGAATTCCGGCGAGACCGGCCCGATCGGCGAGGACTTGCTGTCGAGGTCCGCGCAAACGCTGACGCCCGGATAGAGTCTTCGTTCGGACGCGCTGCCATCATGTTCTCTCGGGGCACCCCTACTGCTCTCCAAGACTGCGGATGAAATACAAGGACTACTACAGCGTGATGGGTGTCGACCGCAAGGCGACCCCCGAGGAGATCAAGAACGCGTACCGGAAACTCGCCCGGAAATATCACCCGGACGTGTCCAAGGAGCCGGGCGCCGAGGAAAAATTCAAGGACGTCGGCGAAGCCTACGAGACTCTAAAGGATCCGGAGAAACGCGCCGCCTACGACCAGCTGGGCAGCCATAGCGCCGGCCAGGACTTCCGGCCGCCTCCGGGCTGGGAAAGACAGTTCGGCGGCGGGCAGTTCTCGTTCGACGATATCGATCTGGCGGATTTGTTCGCGGGCATCGCCGGAGGCCGGCACCGCTCCGCGCGGAACGCCGGCGCGATACCCGGACAGGACTTCGAAGTCGCGGCGCGCATCACGCTCGAGGACGCCTACCGCGGCACCGAACTCGAGCTGAAGCTCGCGATACCCGAGCACGACGAGAACGGTTTCGCGCATCGCGTCGAACACAGTGTCAAGGCGCGCATCCCCAAGGGAGCGACCGACGGGCAGCGCCTGCGCCTGCCCGGCAAGGGCGGCAAAGGGTTCAACGGCGGGCGTGACGGCGATCTGTATCTGGACATCGCGCTGCAACCTCACCGGCTCTTTCGCGCGAGCGGCCACGACCTCTTCTTCGATCTGCCGCTCGCTCCGTGGGAAGCCGTTCTGGGCGCGACCGTAGAAGTCCCCACGCTCGCCGGGTCGGTGAGCCTCAAGGTTCCGCCGGGAACGCGCGGCGGCCAGCACCTTCGGCTCGCCCGGCGCGGACTCCCCAAGCCGCACGAGGGACAGGGCGATCTGTTCGCGATCGTCCAGATCGCGGTGCCGACTGTGACCGGCGAACGCGAGCGCGCGCTGTTCAAGGAGCTCGCCGAGGTCTCGACATTCGACGCGCGCGGGCATTTCGTGCAGGAGGCGTGAAATGACGACCGAACAGGTGTTGTGGCTGCACGAGCGCCACACGTTCTCGAGCGAAGAGTTGCGCGAGCTTTCGGGGCTGTCCGAAGCCGAGCTGCGCGAGCTCGTCGATTGCGGCGTTCTCGCGCCGACCGACCCGGGCGCGCGACCCTGGACTTTCGGCGCGGACCGGCTGGTCGTGGCGCGGAGCGCGCGCCGCCTTCGCAGGGATTTCGATCTGGACGCGAACGGAATTGCATTGGCGCTCGCGCTCCTCGACCGGGTCCGCGACCTGGAGACAGAGCTGCGTGAGGTGCGCGCCAGGCTGCCGCACTGGCAGCGCTGAGCTTCGGGAATCAGCCCCGGGAGCGGGCGCAACTCCTCGCGGTCATGCCGCGCTCCGCGCCGCGAAGAGATGCCATCAATTGCGGGTGCTACGCTCGCCGTTCATAGCCATCTCTGCGACGACGCGGCGCACGTCGCTGGGCAGGAATGGTTTCTCGATCACGGGACGGCCGCTCTCGGCGGCGAACTCGCGCAAGGTCGAGGCCAGGGTATCCCCGGTCACGAAGACGACGCGCCCGGCCCGCTCGGGCCAGCGCCGTTCGATCTCCCGGTACAAGGCGCGCCCGTCGAGGTCGGGCATGCGGATATCGGTGAGGATTACATCGTAGTGTTCTGCCGCCATCCGCTCCAGGGCTTCGCGCCCGGAACTGGCGGTTGCCACATTGTGCTGCGCCCCGCTCAGGATCTCGGCCAGAGTCTCGCGAAT
>DATDGA010000048.1:0-7577 GCA_036522335.1 Burkholderiales bacterium | reverse complement strand
CTCCTCGTCGGAGAGTGCGCTCAGGTCCTCGGACTTGCCGCTCTGGTTGTAGATGCGGTTCAGGAACTTGCGCATCTCCGCCACCTTTGCGCTCGCCTTGAGCATCTCGCCGATTTTCACCCCCAGGCCCTTCGCCGCCCAGCCGAGATGCGTCTCGAGAATCTGCCCGACGTTCATGCGCGAAGGCACGCCCAGCGGATTCAGCACGATGTCGACGGGCGTCCCGTCCGCCATGTAGGGCATGTCCTCCACCGGAACGATCTTGGAGATCACCCCCTTGTTGCCGTGACGGCCGGCCATCTTGTCGCCGGGCTGCAGCCGTCGTTTCACCGCAACGTAGACCTTCACCATCTTTTGCACGCCGGGCGGAAGTTCGTCGCCCTGCGTGAGCTTCTTCTTCTTTGCCTCGAACGCGGCGTCGAACCTCACCCGCGTCTGCGCGAGGCTCTCCTTCAGGCTCTCCAGCTGTTGCGCCGAGTCTTCGTTTGCCAGGCTGATCTCGAACCAATCGTGACGCTCGACGCCCTCGAGGTAGGCCTTGGTGATCTTGGTTCCTCGCGCGAGCTTCTTCGGCCCCTTGTTGGCGGTCTTGCCCATCATCAGGCGTTCGATCCGCTCGAATGCGTCGGTCTCGACGATGCGCATCTGGTCGGCAAGGTCCTTCTTGTAGCGCTTGAGTTCCTCGTCGATGATCTGTGCGGCGCGCTTGTCGCGCTCGATCCCCTCGCGGGTGAATACCTGTACGTCGATCACGGTGCCGGAGATTCCGGAGGGCACCCGCAGACTCGTGTCCTTCACGTCGGAGGCCTTCTCGCCGAAGATGGCGCGCAAAAGTTTCTCCTCCGGGGTGAGCTGCGTCTCGCCCTTGGGAGTCACCTTGCCCACCAGAACGTCGCCCGCCTCGACTTCCGCTCCGATGTATACGATACCGGACTCGTCAAGCCTCGAGAGCTGCGCTTCGGACAGGTTCGAAATGTCGCGCGTGATTTCCTCGGGCCCGAGCTTGGTGTCGCGCGCGACGACAGTCAACTCCTCGATGTGGATCGAGGTGTAGCGGTCATCCGACACCACGCGCTCGGAGATCAGGATGGAATCCTCGAAGTTGAAACCGTTCCAGGGCATGAACGCGACCAGCATGTTCTGCCCGAGCGCGAGCTCGCCCATGTCGGTCGAGGCGCCATCGGCCACGACATCGCCCTTGGCGATGCGCTCGCCGGGCTTCACAAGGGGCGTCTGGTTGATGTTGGTGTTCTGGTTGGAGCGGGTGTACTTCATCAGATTGTAGATATCGACGCCAACGTCTCCGGGCACGGTCTCGTCGTCGTTGACCCGAACCACGATCCGGCTCGCGTCGACGTAGTCCACCGCGCCGCCGCGCAAGGCCTGCACGGCCGTGCCCGAGTCCACCGCGACGGTGCGCTCGATCCCGGTGCCGACCAGGGCCTTTTCCGGACGCAGGCAGGGCACGGCCTGGCGCTGCATGTTCGAGCCCATCAGGGCGCGGTTGGCGTCGTCGTGCTCGAGGAACGGGATGAGCGAAGCCGCCACCGACACGATCTGCGCCGGCGCCACGTCCATGTATTGCACGCGGTCGGCGGTCGCCAGCATGAATTCATTCTTGAAGCGGCAGGAGACCAGGCCATCGGCCAGCTTTCCGTTCTTGTCGATCTGGGCGTTCGCCTGGGCGATCACGAAGTTGCCTTCCTCGATCGCCGAGAGAAAGTCGATCTCGCTGCCGACTTTTCCGTTCAGGACCTTCCGGTAAGGTGTTTCCAGGAATCCGTAGCGGTTGGTCCGGGCGTAGAGCGCGAGCGAGTTGATGAGCCCGATGTTCGGGCCTTCCGGCGTCTCGATCGGGCACACCCGGCCGTAGTGCGTGGGATGCACGTCGCGCACTTCGAACCCCGCGCGCTCGCGGGTGAGGCCGCCCGGCCCGAGGGCCGACACGCGCCGCTTGTGCGTGATCTCGGAAAGCGGGTTCGTCTGGTCCATGAACTGCGACAGCTGGGAAGAGCCGAAAAACTCCTTGATGGAGGCCGAAATGGGCTTCGCGTTGATCAGGTCGTGCGGCATCAGATTTTCTGACTCCGCCTGCGACAGGCGTTCCTTCACCGCCCGCTCGACGCGAACCAGGCCCGCGCGGAACTGGTTCTCCGCCAGTTCGCCCACCGAGCGCACGCGCCGGTTGCCGAGATGGTCGATGTCGTCGATCTCACCGCGGCCGTTGCGCAATTCCACCAGAATCCCCACCACGGCGAGCAGATCGTCGTTCGCGAGCGTACCGATACCCTCGGACCCTTGAGCGCCCACCCGGGCGTAGAACCGGCGCAGCCAGGCGGGGGCTTTTTCCTCGATCTTCTCGGGATAGGCGCGGCGGTTGAACTTCATGCGGCCGACCGCGGAAAGGTCATAACGGTCCTCGGAATAGAACAGGCTGTTGAACAGGGTCTCGACCGCGTCTACGGTGGGCGGCTCGCCGGGGCGCATCATGCGGTAGATGGCGACGCGCGCCGCGGTCTGATCGGCGGTTTCGTCGATTTTCAGCGTCTGCGAAATATAGCCGCCCTGGTCGAGATCGTTGGTATAGATGGTCTTGATCGACTCGACGCCCGCTTCTCCGAGCTTTGCAAGCAGGGTCTCGGTAATTTCCTCGTTGGCGCTGGCGAGAATTTCGCCGGACTCCTTGTTGATGACGTTGTGGGCAAGCGAACGCCCGATCAGGAACTCGTCGGGGACGGCCATTTTCTTCATTCCGGCGGCTTCGATGTCCCGAATGTGCTTCCCCGTGATGCGCTTGTCCTTCTGCACGACGACCTTGCCCGCCTTGTCGACGAAGTCGAAGCGCGCCATTTCGCCGCGCAGGCGCTCCGGCACGAGCTCGAACTGGTTGCCGCCCTTCGCGAGGTGAAACGTGTCGAAGTCGTAGAAGGCCGCGAGGATCTGCTCGAGCGTCATACCGATCGCCTTCAGGAGAATCGTCACCGGCATCTTGCGCCTGCGGTCGACGCGGAAATAGAGGTAATCCTTGGGGTCGTACTCGAAATCCAGCCACGAGCCGCGGTAGGGGATGATCCGCGCAGAAAAGAGCAGCTTCCCCGAAGAGTGGGTTTTGCCGCGATCGTGCTCGAAGAACACCCCGGGCGAGCGGTGCAGCTGGCTGACGATCACGCGCTCGGTGCCGTTGATGACGAACGAGCCGGTGGTGGTCATCAGCGGAATCTCGCCCATGTACACCTCCTGCTCCTTGACTTCCTTTATCGTGGGCTTGGAGGCTTCCTTGTCCATGATGGTGAGGCGCACCTTGGCGCGCAGCGGGCTCGCGTAGGTCAGGCCGCGCTGCTGGCATTCCTTGACGTCGAAAGGCGGCTCACCCAGCTGGTAGCTCACGAACTCCAGGCGCGCGTTCCCCGAGTGGCTGGAGATGGGAAAGATCGAGGTAAAGGCCGCCTGCAGGCCTTCGTTCCTGCGCTTTTCCGGTTGTGCCGCCGCCTGCAGGAAAGCCGCGTAGGACTCGAGCTGGGTCGCGAGGAGAAACGGCACGTTCAGCACGCTCGCGCGCTTGGCGAAGCTCTTGCGAATGCGCTTTTTCTCGGTGGATGAGTAGATTGCAGCGGTGGTCATGGGCACTCCGTCTCGAAGCCAGAGGACAGGGGACAGGGGACGGATCCGAACGTTCCGCCCTCTCTCATCTGCGCTCTGCGCAGTGAAAATTCCTGCACCGCAGAGATCACAGGAACGACGGAGAAAATCCGAAACGACTCTCCGTTTTCTCTGTGCGCTCTGTGGTGCAAGGTCTTAGGTCTTTACTTGATGGTCCGAGGTCTTGGGTTTCTACTTGATCTCAGCCTTGCCGCCGGCGTCGGTGAGCTTCTTCACGATGGCTTCCGCGTCGGCCTTGCTCACGCCCTCCTTTACAGGCTTGGGCGCGCCATCAACCAGATCCTTCGCTTCCTTCAGACCGAGACTGGTGACTTCGCGGACCGCCTTGATCACGTTGACCTTGTTGTCGCCGATCGCGGTGAGTGTGACCGTAAACTCGGTCTGCTCTTCTGCGGCCGCTGCGGCACCGCCGCCGCCTGCCGGTGCGGCCGCCGCAACCGTCGCCGCCGCCGCGGACACACCGAACTTGTCTTCGAGGTCCTTGATCAGATGGGACAGCTCCAGCACCGTCATGTTGGAAATTGCATCCAGAATTTCTGCTTTTGCCACTGCCATTTCGTTTCTCCTGAATCAGTATTCGTTCGTGTAGGGGTGGGTTATTGCATACCCGCCGCTTGTTGCTTGTCGCGAACCGCCGCGAGGGTGCGCACAAAGCGCGACGGCACCTCGTTCAGCGTCCGCACAAACTGCGCGATCGGCGCCTGCATCGTCCCCAACAGCTTCGCGAGCAGCTCCTCGCGCGACGGCATCAGCGCGAGCGCGGTGACTTCCTTGGCGGAAATCACGGCGTTCGGCATGGCGCCGGCACGGATGACGAGTTTCTCGTTCGCTTTGGCGAACTCGTTCAACACCTTCGCGGTCGCCACCGGATCGGGCGAAATGCCGTAGACGAGCGGCCCCTTCATGTGCTGGGACAGCCCGGCGAACGGCGTGCCTTCGACGGCGCGGCGCGCTAGGGTGTTTTTGAGGACGCGCAGGTACACGCCCGCCTTTCGCGCTTTCGCGCGCAGTTCGGTCATGCGGCCCACTTCCAGACCACGGTACTCTGCGACGACGATCGTCTTTGCCTTCGCCACCTGCGCGGAGACTTCGGCGACCACCGCCTTTTTCTTGTCAAGATCGAGAGCCACGGTCTACCTCCATTTTGTCAAAACCGCCCGTCCGCGAGGACTGGCGGCGCCTACGGCGACCTTGCATTCAGGAAAATCCTGCATGGGGTTCGCCATCTGCGTAGGACGGAAGGATTGTTCAACTCCACTGCGTTCCCGCCGATTAAACCTCTCGGTTCCTACGGTCTTTGATAGCCCACCGCACGCCGTGCGAGCCGTGCGATGGCCCAAAGTTCTGTCGTCCATATCAATGCTGCGCCGTCGCGCCGCCGCCGAAACTTCCGACGTCCACGCGAACTCCCGGCCCCATGGTCGAGGAGACCGACACCTTGCGCAGGTAGATTCCCTTCACGTGGGAGGGTTTCGACTTGTTCACCGCGTCGACGAGCGCCACCAGGTTGTCGCGCAACTGCTCCGGGGTGAACGAAGCGCGTCCGATGGAGCACTGCACGATGCCGGACTTGTCGGCGCGGTACTGCACCTGACCGGCGCGGGCATTCTTCACCGCTGCCGCGACATCGGGTGTCACCGTCCCCACCTTCGGATTGGGCATCAGCCCGCGGGGGCCCAGGATCTGACCCAATTGCCCGACCACGCGCATGGTGTCGGGGCTGGCGATCACGACGTCAAAATCGAGCTTCCCGGCCTTCACGCTCTCGGCGAGATCTTCCATGCCGACGATGTCCGCGCCCGCGTCTTTCGCCGCCTGGGCCTTGTCGCCCTGCGCGAACACGGCGATCCGTATCTTCTTGCCCGTTCCAGCCGGAAGCACGACCGATCCGCGCACCGTCTGGTCGGATTTCTTCGTATCGATTCCGAGATTGATCGCCACGTCGACGGCTTCGTCGAACTTCGCGACCGCCGCCTGCTTGATGATCTTCAACGCGTCGAGCACCGGATAGTTCTTGTTGTGCTCGCGCAGTTTCGTCCAGGCCTGTTTCCGTTTCGGGAGCTTGCTCATTTCACGCCCTCCACGGTCACGCCCATCGAGCGAGCGCTGCCCGCTATCGTGCGCACCGCCGCGTCGAGATCGGCAGCGGTCAGGTCGGGCATCTTGGCCTTGGCGATCTCCTCGGCCTGGGCACGCGTGATCTTCCCCACCTTGTCCGTGTGCGGCGTCTTGCTGCCCGACTCGATTCCCGCCGCCTTCTTGATGAGAACGGTCGCCGGCGGGGTCTTGATGATGAAGCTGAAGCTCTTGTCCTGATAAGCGGTAATCACCACCGGCAGCATCAGGCCGGGTTCGGTTTTCTGCGTCTGCGCATTGAACGCCTTGCAGAATTCCATGATATTCAGGCCTCGCTGGCCGAGCGCCGGCCCGACCGGCGGGCTGGGATTGGCCTTGCCCGCAGGCACCTGCAGCTTGATGAATCCGACTATTTTCTTAGCCATGTTCCTACTCCTCTATGTGGGTCCGAACGAGCGCTATGCGCACTCTCCCCGATTACTGCACTACACCGTCGTCCTCGCTTCATCACCCGCGCGTTGATCGGCGCTCTGCGTCCGATCCAACGCGCGGACTTAAACCGGCGCGCATTTCGCGTCCGGCTTTAAGCCTTTTCGACCTGGCCGAACTCGAGCTCGACCGGTGTCGCCCGCCCGAAGATCGTCACCGACACGCGCAACTTCGACTTGTCGTAATTCACGTCTTCGACCGTGCCATGAAAATCGGTGAACGGCCCTTCCCTGACCCGTACCGCCTCGCCGATCTCGAACAGCACCTTGGGCTTGGGTTTCTCCACGCCCTCCTGCATCTGCTGCAGGATGTTCTTCACTTCCTTGTCGCTGATCGGCGGAGGCTTCCTGCCGTGCGCCCCACCGACGAAACCGGTGACCTTGGGGGTGTTCTTCACCAGGTGCCAGGCGTCGTCGGTCATGTCCATTTCCACGAGCACGTAACCGGGGAAGAACTTCCGCTCGGAGATGTTCTTCTGCCCGCCCTTCATCTCGACGACTTCCTCCGTCGGCACCAGGATCTTGCCGAACTTCTCCTGCATGCCCGCGCGCTGAATTCGATCCAGAAGCGTGCGCTGCACCGACTTCTCGAATCCCGAGTAGGCGTGAACCACGTACCAGCGCTTGGTTGCGTTAGCGGTCATAGCTACTTTTTCCATCCGAGAAGCACGTCGTACATGAAATATTCGAGACCCTTGTCGGTGAGCCAAAGGAACACCGCCATGGCCACCACGAACGCGAACACCGCGCCGGTCGTCTGCAGCGATTCCTTGCGCGACGGCCACACCACCTTTTTCGTCTCGACCACTGCCTCCTCGGCGAACACGAAGAATCGCTTTCCCGGCTCGGTAGTCCATCCGACGACGGAGCCCGCAGCGATGCCCGCAAGCACGCTCGCTACACGCAGCACCATCGGGCTGTCCGACAGGAAATAAAATCCCGCGATGCCCGCGAACAGCAGCAGCACCGCTATCCCAACCTTGATTTTGTCCACCATCCGCCTTTGTTCCGGCGGGACCGCAGTCCCGCATCCTGTCTGTTTCCTTGGCAGGCCAAGAGGGAATCGAACCCCCAACCTTCGGTTTTGGAGACCGACGCTCTGCCAGTTGAGCTATTGGCCTGTAAAACCAGTCGTCCGGGTTAAGCGTCACGCCCGCGTGTCCGCTTCAACGAGGACAGTTCGTGCGTCGCTCCTGAGCGACGCATAACCCCTTATTCGATCACCTTCGCCACGACGCCTGCGCCCACGGTCTTGCCGCCCTCGCGGATGGCAAAGCGCAAGCCCTGCTCCATCGCGATCGGGGCGATCAGGGTCACCACCATCTTGATGTTGTCCCCCGGCATCACCATCTC